>NZ_JAPEOB010000006.1 GCF_026341775.1 Streptomyces sp. NBC_00654
TCACGCCGGTCAATTCCTAGAAAGGGACCAGGGAATGTCTGCTATTCAGCTGCGGGAACATCAGGTGGATGCGAATGCGCGTATCCGGAAGTGGGTGGGGTTCCCTGCAAGAACCGCTGTGCCGGAGAGGGGTGCTCGCGCCACCGTTGTGTCGGCGACCGGGTCCGGCAAGACCATCACGGCTGCCTGGGCCGCGCTGGACAACTTTAGGGACGGGCGGATCCTCGTCATGGTTCCCACGCTGGATCTCCTCGTGCAGACCACTCTGGTGTGGCGCAGGGTCGGCCACAACGAGCCGATGGTGGCGGTGTGCTCGCTGGAGAAGGACGACGTCCTGGAGGCGCTCGGGGTGAACACGACCACGAACCCGATCCAGTTGGCGTTGTGGGCCGGGCGCGGGCCGGTGGTCGTGTTCGCCACGTACGCCTCCCTCGTGGACCGCGAAGACGTCAACGCCCCCTTGGGCGAGGAGAAGGTACGGGGGCCGCTGGAGGCTGCTCTCGCGGGTGGGGAGCGGCTGTACGGGCAGTCCATGAGCGGCTTCGACCTCGCCATCATTGACGAGGCTCACTCCACAGCCGGTGACCTTGGCCGTCCGTGGGCAGCGATCCACGACAACGCCCGCATCCCGGCTGACTTCCGCCTGTATCTGACTGCCACGCCCCGGATCCTTGCCTCGCCTCGGCCGCAGAAGGGCAAGGACGGCAAGGAGCTGGAGATCGCGAGCATGACCTCCGACCCGGCAGGCCCCTACGGCGAATGGGTCTTCGAGCTGGGGCTCTCCGAGAGCATCGAACGGGGCGTCCTCGCGGGCTTCGAGATCGACGTCATCGAGATCCGCGACCCCGAACCAGTCCCGGGCATGTCCGAGGAAGCGCTGCGCGGCCGGCGCCTCGCCCTCCTCCAGACCGCCCTCCTGGAACACGCGGCCGCCCACAACCTGCGCACCGTCCTCACCTTTCACCAGCGGGTCGAGGAGGCGCGTGCGTTCGCGGAGAAGCTTCCCGAGACCGCAGCCGAGCTCTACGCCACCGAGGCATCCGACCGGTTCCTCAAAGACGCCGCCAAACTGCCGGCATCCTCAATCAAGGCCAAGCGCTACGAGCTGGAGCCCTACCGGCACGTCCCACCGGACCGGGTCTGGGCAGACTGGCTGTGCGGCGACCACCTCGTCAGCGAGCGGCGCGAGGTACTCCGCCAGTTCGCCAACGGGACTGATCCGGAGGACCGCCGCGTGCACCGGGCATTCCTCGCCTCCGTACGCATCCTCGGCGAAGGCGTCGACATCGTCGGCGAACGCGGCGTCGAAGCCGTCTGCTTCGCCGACACCCGCGGCTCCCAGGTCGAGATCGTCCAGAACATCGGACGGGCGCTGCGCCCGAACCCGGACGGGACGACGAAGACCGCCCGCATCATCGTGCCGGTCTTGCTGCACCCCGGCGAGGACCCCACCGACATGATCGCCTCAGCCTCGTATGCACCCCTTGTCGCTCTCCTTCAGGGGCTCCGCTCTCATGATGAGCGTCTGGTCGAGCAGCTGGCTTCGCGTGCCCTGACACGGAGCAGCCGGGAGCGGCCGGTGCACGTGACACGGGATGAGGACGGGCGGATCATCCCGGCCGAAGGGGAGGGTGAGGCCGTCGCCCTGGAGGACGGGACGGAGGCCGTGGTGGAGTCCGCGCTGCTGCACTTCTCCACGCCACGCGATCCCGCGACGATCGCGGCGTTCCTCCGGACCCGGGTATTCCGGCCGGAGTCACTGGTCTGGCTCGACGGCTACCAAGCCCTGCGACGCTGGCGTGGTGAGCATGAGATCACCGGACTCTACGCCGTGCCGTACGACACCGAGACCGAAGTCGGCGTCACCCGGTTCCCGCTGGGGCGGTGGGTCCACCAGCAACGGCGGGCGCAGCGGGCCGGTGAGCTCGATGACCATCGCAAAGAACTCCTCGATGAGGAGGGGATGGTGTGGGAACCAGGGGACGAAGCATGGGAGGCGAAGCTTGCCGCGCTGCGGTCCTTCCGCCGGGCCCATGGGCATCTGGCGCCGCGGCAGGACGCCGTGTGGGGTGAGGCGGACGACGACCTGGTGGCAATCGGGCAGCTCATGGCCAACCTGCGCAGGAAGGACGGCCTGAGCAAAGACCCGGAACGGGCCGGGACGCGGGCCGAGCAGCTGGCTACCATTGATGAGGACTGGAACTGTTCGTGGCCGCTGGACTGGCAACGCCACTACCGGGTCCTCGCGGACCTTGCCGACACCGAGACCGGCGGGCCCCTCCCCGACATCCAGCCCGGTGTCCTCTTCGAGGGTGACGACCTGGGGAAATGGCTGGCACAGCAGCGGAAGGCACACACCTGGGCACAGCTGAGCGGTGAGCAGCAGGAACGGCTGACCGGGCTCGGTGTAACACCCGACGAAGCTGCCCCTGCCCCGGTGAAGGCGCACGCGGCGAAAGGGGCGGGCGGGCTGTCCGCACCCTTCCGGCGAGGCGTCACGGCGCTCGCGCAGTACCTCCAGAGGGAAGGACACGAACGGCCGGTCCCGAGGAAGCACGAAGAACCCGTCGACATCGACGGCCAGAAGCACCTGGTGAAACTCGGCGTATTCATCAGCAACACCAAAACCCGACGCCACCGACTCACCCCCGAACAACGCCAAGCCCTCGCGGAGCTCGGGGTGCAATGGACGTGACACCAGCCGCAGCCCGCCGCTGAACCGGACGAACGGCACTGCACAGAGAGACCCCGGGCATCATCGCCCGGGGTCTCGTGCTGTCGGCACCGTGTCCGGCAGAGGGCATGACGCATGGTCATAAGCGGTCGGGAAAAGACGTAACCCGGCATTCCTGATCATGGGCAATGGCAGGTCGAAGTCCGTGGTTACAGTCAGACCAACGCGATCGCCCGTGTCTCCTCCGGTCCAGCTGGCCGGAGGGGAAATCCTCCCCGGCTGAACGGGAGAGGACGCGTTCTTCGCGTCCGGCTGGCTCTCGTCACGGCTGCGGGGTGCGTGCCGGGACTGGTGACACGAACCGGATCACGAGACACTAGCCCTGCCGGTCCAGCCATTCTGAAATCACGCGGTTGGTTTCTTCGGGCATTTCCCCCTGGATCCAGTGACCGCAGTCCAGGCCGACCACTTCCACGTTGGGCACGAACTCTGCCAGTCTTTCGAACCTCGGGACCGCGAAGTCCCGGTCGCCGTAGATCATGAGGGTGGGCTGCTTGATGATCGGGTCCGCGTCCGCCAGCTGGTGCCAGTTGCGGTCGAGGTTCCTGTACCAGTTGATGCCGCCGGTGAATCCCGACGTCTCGAACGCGGAGACGATGACGGCCAGGTCACTCTCGGTCATAGCGGGTTCACCGAGTGGTGTTTCCGCCTTGGCGAGATTGATGAATGCCATGCCCGGCTCAGGGGGCGCGGGGGGCACGTTCTTCCGGTAGAGGTTGCGGATGAACTGGGAGGGGTTGGCATCGAACACGGCGTCCGCGACGCCCGGCTGCCGGTTGAAGTGGACGAAGTAGAAGTCACCGCCGAGGAAGGTTTCCATGACCTCGATCCACGGCGTTTCTCCGCGTTCCATGTACGGCAGGCTCAGGTTGATCAGCTTGTTCACCCGGTCGGGGTGCAACTGGGCCAGGCTCCAGACGACGAACGCACCCCAGTCGTGGCCGACGAAGGTGGCGTCCTCGTAGCCATAGTGGTCCAGGAGCGCGACGAGGTCGCCCGTCAGGTGTTCGATGTCGTAGTCCGTCACCTCGGCCGGGCGGGATGAGTTGCCATATCCCCGCTGGTTCGGAGCGATGACGTGGTAGCCGGCTGCGGCGAGGACGGGCATCTGGCGACGCCAGGTGATGGCGTGCTCCGGCCAGCCGTGGCAGAGCACGATGGGCTTTCCCTTGTTTTCCCGGCCTGCTTCGAAGACTTCCAGCTCCACACCGTTGACCTGGATGAGGGTGGGCTCGGGAAATTCTGCTTGATCGATCACTGCATTTCCTCTCTGGGGGCGTTCGCCGGTGGTCGACCTCCTCGATGAGGTCATGTCGCCAGCTTGCTACCCAAACCGGTCACCGTGTGACCGGTTTTTATGAGAGTTTTGTCTGCATGCGATCCGATCGGCTGGTGGCCATACTCCTCTTGCTCCAACGGCGCGAGCAGGTGACAGCCGCGGAGGTCTCCCGAGAGCTGGACGTCTCCGAGCGCACCGCCCGCCGTGACCTCGACGCCCTGGCCATGGCCGGGGTGCCCGTGTACTCCGTGCAGGGCCGAGGCGGCGGCTGGCGCCTGGTGGGCGGTGCTCGTACCGACCTGTCCGGGTTGACCGCCAGCGAGGCACGCGCCCTGTTCCTGGCTCTCGGTCCGGCCTCGGATGCAACGCCGGCGATGAAAGCAGCTCTGCGCAAGCTCGTCCATGCGCTACCGAAGCCCTTCCAGGTGCAGGCCGAGACAGCGGCGGCGTCGCTGGTCGTAGACCCGCAGCGATGGGGGGCGAGCCGGATCGAGCACCGGCCGCCTCGCTTCCTCGACGAACTCCAGGACGCGGTGATCAGCGGCGTCCAAGTGTCGCTCGGCTACGTCGACAGCAAAGGCGCCGAAACCCGGAGAACCGTCCACCCGCTGGGCATCGTCGCCAAAGGTCCTGTGTGGTACCTCGTCTCCAACACCGAGACCGGCCGACGGGTCTTCCGGATCGACCGCGTGTCGTCCGCCGACCCGACCGGCGACCCTGTGCACCGACCCGGGGACTTCGACCTTGCCGAGAGCTGGAATGAGATCGCCAAAGAGGTCGATCGCAAACGAACGCCGCTGGAGGTCCAGGCGGTATGCACACCCGACGGGATAGGCATACTCCGGATGGCGCTCGGCGACCGGCTCGACGTGGGAGGTTCCACGACCGATGGCCGCATCGAGGTCGTGATCCGCGGCCCCAATGAGTACATGCTCGCCGGCGAGCTCTCCGGGCTGGTCGAATGGGTCGAGGTGACCGGCCCTCCGGGTGTCCGAGACCACCTGGCCTCGATCGGCAACGCCCTCGTCGAACGATACGGCCGGCCGCGCACCAGCGGAGACCTCCACCCTTCTTGAAGCGGACGAGGCAGGGCTTCGAGAACAGTTCCGCCCAATAGCGTGGGTTTGTCCTTTCCCGCAGACGCCCGGTCACGAGTCGGCGGGTCCGCCGGCCTGGCTCGCTGCGGATGGACCGTCTCGTGCCGGGCCAGCATCGCCACGCACTCGGCAAGCTTCCGGGTCGAGGTCGCGACGGGCGGTGCAGGCTGTAGTGGCGGCTGGCGCCTCGTGGGCGGCGGTGTCGATCGTCGGCCGTGGGCTTGGGCACCTAAAGGGCAAGCCCGACGGGTGCCTGGAGCGGCAGGTCCCGCGCTGAACGGCCGAACTGGAGGGCTACACGATCGCACTCGGCCTGCTCCAGCGGACCCTCAGCTTCCAGGCCGCCGGAACGGTTTGAGCCGCACCCCCTCCAGGCTGTCGGCGATCAGCTGGTCCAACCGCCGCTCGCGAGTCTCGTCCAGCTTGGCACTGGTGACATGGTGGACGGCCTGCTTGCGGTAGGACGGCGCCTGCCCGCTGAACCACTCCCACGCCCGCGGTTCCGCCTGGAAGCGAGCCAGCTGCGCCGCCTCGAACTCCAAGACCGGCTTCTCCTCGCGATCCCGGTCACGGGCTTCGAACACCGCGATGCCGGCCGGCCGCATGAGCCCCTGCGCGGTCAGCTCCTCGAGCTTACGGAGGTTGACCAGGCTCCAGTTACTGCGCGGCCTGCGCGGAGTGAAACGGATCGTCCAGGAGAAGTCGTCGATCGGGCTCTGCCGGCCGTCGATCCAGCCGTAGCACAGGGCCTGGTCAACCGCCTCCGACCAGCTCAGCGTGGGCTTGCCCGTTCCCTTCTTCCACATGCCCACCCGGCATTCGGAGGCAGTCGCGTGGTGCTCCTCCAGCCAGTCCCGGAACTCCTCAGGACTTGAGAAGAAGATTGGCTCCATGCGCGGTGCTCCCGTCGGTCGTCTCGTCGGTTCCATTGAACCTGTCGGGTACGACAATCCGAGATTCAGCACGCCGCCCGGGATCTGCGCCGGGGTGTCATCACCATGACGGGCAGGCAACCACACGAGCCGAGCGGGGACGGATCGGCCGCAGGCCCCTCGTCCGAGGGAGCGGAAGAGGCGCGGGCCTCGCCAGCGCGAGTGGACAGCCCAGCTCAAAGTGCGCTGCCGCTATCTTCCTCGTCCTCCGGGATCGGCGCGTTCGGATCGCGAGACGGGCTGTTGATCAACTCCGCCGAATTGTTCTTCGCCGCCGCCTCGACACACATCGTCTCCTCGGCCAGAGCCCGGGCCGCCGTAGCGGACCTGGTACCGCTCACGCACCCACGACCGGTACTGCTCGGCCGTCCGACCCGACACGTACGCCGGCAACGCGCTCCCCGGCAGCTCCACCGCCTGGCGCACGAACTCCACCACCTGGTCCGTCGATCAGGACTGGAACTGCCCCTGGCCACTCGGCTGGCAACGCCACCACCGGATCCTCGCCGACACCGAAACCGGCGGAACCCTCCCCCACATCCGGCCCGGTGTCCTCTTCGAAGACGACGACCTCGGGAAATGGCTCGCGCAGCAACGCCGGGCACACACCTGGGCGCAGCTGAACGCCGTACAGCGGGAGCGGCTCGGCGGACTCGGTGTGACACCCGACGAAGCTGCCCCCGCCCCGGTGACAGCACGCGCGACGAAAGGGGCGGACGGGGGTTGTCGGCGCCGTTCCGACGGGGCGTCGCAGCCCTTGCGCAGTACCTCCAACGCGAAGGGCACGAACGGCCCGTCCCGAGGAAACACGAAGAACCCGTCGACATCGACGGCCAGGAGCACGTCGTGAAACTCGGCGTATTCATCAGCAACACCAAGAGCCGACGCAACCGGCTCACCCCCGAACAACGCCAGGCCCTCACCGAGCTCGGGGTGCAATGGGCGGCGTAGAGCACCGAGTTCGCTCTGACCGCAAGATTTTTGAATGCTGGCGCTCGTTGCGCTTGGCTGACAGACGGGAGCTCTGGATTGGACACTGATGGTCTGCGTCTGACGCAGCAAGTGTGGGCGGACGTGATGTGATCCTCCGGGTGAGGTAGGCGAGTGGCGGGGGTGGCGGGATGTCGGGGTCGGGTATGCGGGGTCTGTCGCGGGGGGCGTTGATCCGGCAGCGTGCGAAAGCGCGGTTCGTGGGTCGGCGGGCGCAGTTGGCGCTGTTCACGGAGAATTTGTCGAAGGACCCTTTCTCCGAGGAGGCTCCGGCGGACTTTCTGTTCCATGTGCGCGGTGTAGGTGGTGTGGGGAAGTCCACGCTGCTGCGGCAGTGGCAGGAGGCGGCCAGGCGTGCGGACGCGGTGACGGCAGTGGTAGACGAGAACGACGTCCATGGGGTGCAGCAGGCCTTGGTCGAGCTGGCCCGACAGCTGACGGAGCAGGCGGGGCCGTGCAAGGAGTTCGACAAGGCGGTCGAGCAGTTCAGGCGGGAGCAGGCGGTTCAGGCTGAGCCGACGCCTGTGGAGGGTGAAGCGTCGGTATCGAGCCGGGCGGTGACACAGGTCGCGTTGGGAGCGGCGTCGTTGATCCCGGGGGCCGGCGTCGTGACGGCGATGGCGAATCCGGACGTTGCGGCCCAGGGGCTGGACCGGCTTAGGTCGGCGTCACGGACCCGTGCCCAGCGGCGCGGTAGCCGGGGTGACGAGACGGGGTTGAGCCGTGCTTTCGTCGGCGAGCTGGAGCGGTTGTGTCGTCGGCAGCGGTGGGTGGTGCTGTTCTTCGACACGTGGGAGCAGACCGCGCAGTACTTGGACGGGTGGCTGCTGAGTCTGCTGGACGAGGAGTTTGGTCCGGTGCCGGCGAACGTCATCGTCGTGATGGCGGGCCGTGACGAGCTGACGGAGCGGGAGTGGGCGCCGCTGCGGGATCAGGTCGCGGACGTGCCGTTGGAAGTCTTCACCGAGGCGGAGACACGCTCGCTGCTGACTGCGCGGGAGGTGACCGATCCGGGGGTGGTGGAAGCGGTGCTGCAGCTGTCGATGGGGCTTCCGCTGCTCGTCGAGCTCCTTGCTCTGGCCCGGCCGCACACGGTCGAGGACGTCGACGCGGGCGGAGACCTCGCCGATGTGGCCGTCGAGCGCTTCGTCCAGTGGATCACGGACCCGGAGAAGCGTGAGGCGGTGCGGGCATGCGCGCTGCCGTTGCAGCTGAACGAGGACATCTTCGCCGCCGCGGCAGGCCCAGGCGCAGAGGGGCTGTGGGAGTGGCTGTGTGGGCAGCCGTTCGTCAGTGGCCGTGGCGACTACAAGCACTACCATGCGGTAGTCCGCGCCAGCATGGTAGGCCAGCAGCGTATCCACTCCCCGCAGGGCTGGGCTTCGGCGCATCTGCGGCTCGCTGACACTCATGCCGCCTGGCGTGCCGCGGCCGAGGAACGGCTCCCCGAAGCCAAGCGCTGGAGAGACGCTGGATGGCGCCGGCACCGCCTCGACGAGACGTACCACCGGCTGTGCGCCCACCCGGTTGCGTACCTGACGGCCGCTCTGGAAGATCTCGTGCACGCTGCGGGTCAGGACGCCACCGTGCTGCGGCAGTGGATCGAGACCCTGGAACAGGCCGCGCAGGACACCACCGACACGGCCCTGCTCTCCTGGGCGGAGCGCCTTCGGGACGCGCTCACCGGCGACGAACCCGGTCTCGTGTGTCTTCGAGCCCTGCTGTCCCACAGCCATCTGAGTGCTGAAAGCAGAAGCTGGGCCTCCACGTATCGGGGCATCCGCCTCGACTTCTGCGACCGGGAGAACGATGCGCTCGCCGAGTTCGACCGGGCCATCGAGCACAACGCCCGCAACTCCCGTGCCTGGGCTCGTCGCGGGGAAACCCATCGATGGCTCGGCCGCTACGACCAGGCCATCACCGACCTCACCGCCGCACTCGAACTCGACCCCACCTACGCCTGGGCGCTGGGCAGCCGCGGCCAAACACACGGGGAAACCGGCCGGTACGACCAGGCCGTCGCAGACTTCACCGCCGCACTCGAACTCAACCCCACACTCACCTGGGTACTCGCGTCTCGTGGGGAGATACACCGGCAGCTAGGCCGGTACGACCAGGCCATCACCGACCTCACCGCCGCACTCGAACTCAACCCCACCGATGCCTGGGCACTGGGCCGCCGCGGCCAAACACACAGTCAGTTTGGCTGGTACAACCAGGCCATCACCGACCTCACCGCCGCACTCGAACTCAACCCCACCTACGGCTGGGCACTCGCCTCTCGAGGAGAGACACACCGGCAGCTAGGCCGGTACGACCAGGCCATCACCGACCTCACCGCCGCACTCGAACTCAACCCCACCGATGCCTGGGCACTGGGCTACCGCGGCCAAACACACCGGCAGGCCGACCGGTACGACCAGGCCGTCGCAGACTTCACCGCCGCACTCGAACTCAACCCCACCCTCGATTGGGTACTCGCGTCTCGAGGAGAGGCTCACCGGCAAGCAGGCTGGTACGACCAGGCCATCACCGACCTCACCGCCGCACTCGAACTCAACCCCACCTACGGCTGGGCACTCGCCTCTCAAGGAGAGGCTCACCGGCAAGCAGGCCGCTACGACCAGGCCATCACCGACCTCACCACCGCACTCGAACTCAACCCCACACTCGCCTCGGTACTCACATCTCGCGGACAGGCACACCGGCAAGCAGGCCACTACGGCCAAGCCCGGGAGGATCTAGAACGTGCTGTCGAAGCCAATGTTGGGCATCGCGGTTACGCGTTCGAGAAACTCATGCTTGACACAGTGGAGTCGGGGCTCGAAGGGTGTGCGGAGCGTTGGCACCAGCTGCTCGCCTCTCCGGTGAGTACGCCAGAAGAGGACGCCACCAGGTTCTTCGGACTGTTCCAGGTGCTACTCCTCGAACCGGAAAGCAGCGTGGTGGAAGCAACCCGATTGCTTCTCGCTGGTGGCCCGAACCACGACGCCACCGCAGACCTGCTGCGCTACCTGGATGAGCTCTCCGCTTTGGGTGACGAACTGGCCAACCGTGCACGGCAGTGCCGTCGGCTCATCGCGGAGCACACTCCGGGTTGATTCGAGAGAAAGGCCCCTGTGCCAACGTCACGCTGCTCACCGGCGCCACAGAAGCAGATGTCGATGTCTGCTGGCAGTCCTTTCTCCGCCACTTCGACATCGAGCACGGCCCTCGGGCGGACCAGGCCCCGGCTCCACAGCTCGGAAGCGGCCGACTGGTGGGCCTGGCTGGTGATCGCCGCCTGCGCCCAGATCCAGCTCGCCCGGCCGCTGGCCGCCGACCTCCGCAGGCCCTGGGAGAAGCCGACCGAGGCAAACAGGCTCACACCCGCCCGCGTCCGCAGAGGGTTCAAGAACCTGCACGCGCGGTGCAGGGGGCGGGCGGGCTGTCGGCGCCCTTCCGGCGGGAGTCGCCGCGCTCGCCCAGCACCTCCAGAGGGAAGGGCACGAGCGGCCGGTCCCGAGGGAGCACGAGAAACCCGTCGAGGTCGATGGCCAGGAGCACATGGTGAAACTCGGCGTGTTCATCAGCAACACCAAGAGCAGACGCGACCGGCTCACCCCCCGAGCAGCGCGAGACCCTCGTACAGCTTGGGGTGGAGTGGACGTGACATTGGCCGCGATCGGTCGTTGAACTGGTGGAACGGCACTGCACAGAGAGACCCCGGGCATCATCGCCCGGGGTCTCGTGCTGTCGGCGCCGCCTGCATCACGGGGCGCCGTCCGGGGTGTCCGGAAGCTCCAGGCAGCCGAGTGTTTCCAGCAGGTGGGCGACGCGGCCGGGCTCCGGGGCATTCTGGACCTCTGCGGCCGCGGTGAGGATGTCCTGCCGGATCTCCGACGGTGCCGCTCTCCAGTGGGCCGCCAGCTGATCGAGGCGTGCGGTATCACCAGGCTCCGGGACGGGCTGTTCTCCCATCACATCACCTCCGGCCCAAGGTCGCGGACCCAGCGCCACCGGCCCGTCGTATCGGGTGCGTACAGGGACCGGCCACCAGGCTGCGCACCTTCTGTTCATCCTGTCGGCGTCCGGGGGTGCAGGTGTTGGTGCGCGGCGTGTTCCTGTTCCATGGCGCGGTGCAGGTGCCACAGGGTCACCGCGGGAAGCAGGCCGCCGAGCCGGGCGGCCGCCCTCAAATCCTCGACCGCACCGGTCAGAAGGGTCCTGGCCGTGTGCCCGGTCTCGCCGGCCCGGGCGGGAACATCAGCAGCGGCCACTTCGAGGAGATCGGCCAACTCGGCGATACCCGGATCCTCCGGCACCTCCCCACCCCACCCCGCCGCCGCGTCACCGAGCTGGGCAATGCGACGGCCACGCCTCGCCGCCAGACGTAAGGAAACAACCCCATTGATCACAGAGACATCGTCCCCCACCACCCGAACACGAGAACACAAAACCGTCAGCAGACGATGGTCCGGTCCAGAGCGGGCCGTTGGTTTCGGCATGTCGCGCCAGGGAGCACCGGTCCGTGTCCTCCACCGGATTCCGTCCAACAGCCGCCGCCGCGACCACTTTCTCGGCCTGCCAGGTTTCCGACCAGTCGGCAGCAGCGGCTCCATTCGGTCCCACTGCACGTCAGACGGATCTCCACGCTTCATGCCCTGATCAACGCGGAGCAGGCTGCAGAATGACGAGCGGTGATCGATGGTGCGTGGCAGCACCTCAGGCCCTGGCCGCTAACGTGGAAGAGATAACTGATGAGCGACTTCACCGACGTCATATTGCTGTTCAGCTACCTGGAAGACTCGGTGCTTCAGCACATCATCAGCCTTGATCCCCTTGACGCCGGCCTGCACCCCGGCGGCTTCAAGCGGGTCAGCGGGGACCAGCAGCTCGGGCACTGGGGAGGCACCCCCGGGGGCGCTGAATGCCATGTCCTCTCAGGCACGTTCAATCACCTCAACACCGGAAAGCTCCGCAGCACACTCCAGACATTGCCCTGGAAGTGCCCCCACTCGGTCCAACTGCTGCTGCACAACGAGAACGATGCCGTGTTCGGAATGTGGATGCTCCTCGACGGTCGCTGGCTCGAAGTGCCCATGCCGCGAACGGCCCGCCGGTCCGCAGACGGTCACCTTCAGCGAACTGACTGCCCCGATGACGAGTACCAGTAGCCGTGAGGGAAGCAGTCGCTTGGCTTTCCCAACAGGCCCTAGCGGACCGGGAGGACGAGAACGCCTGACAAGCACTCTCTGGCCCTACGATTGGTGCGGGGTCCGGGGGCAGAGGTCCCGCACCGCTGTTACGGCGCCCACGGGCGACACAGCGCCCCCGCAGAGCCGGTGCTCCAACGAGCCCGGCGGGCGGCGCGTGCCGGACTCGGTGCAGCGGCTCTCCGCCGACCAGACCAACCCAGGAGCACGCCGCGCTGACCGCTGACGCCGGGCCAGGCGATGCGCGTCTTCACCGTGGTGGGCGCGGTACGGCTGGCGGTCGATCTCCACACCAACGGCGACTACACCCGAGATCTGCCCACCCTCACCGCGGTGATCGACCACGCCATCGCCACCTCCTGCTCCGTACCACCCCGGCCGGGGCGGGGCGGGGCGGGGGCGGGGGCGGGGCGGACACGCCCCGCCGCTGACCCGATCGCCGACCCCGCTGCCGCTTCACGCTGCAGACCCAAGCTCGTGCGAAAGGGCATGCCCTGGTGAATGCGGTCTGAGGGACTCCGTTCGGGCGTAGTCCGGTATTGAGGGGGCACGAATGGACCGTCAGCTGAGTCCGAGCGGCAGCAACGTGCCGAGCGGATGGTCAGGGAGGCAGTGGCCGCCCACGGTGCCTTCGCGAACCTCGACATCACGGTGGAGGCGAAGGGGTCGTACCCGAACAGGACGAACGTGCGTAATGACAGCGACGTCGACATCAAGGTGCAGATCAACGACCCTTCCCACGCACAGATCGCCCCGCAGAGGTTCTGGTTCGGTGGGCGCTGGATGCACCGGTATGACGGGCCGTGGAAGCCTCGCGTGCTACGGCAGGAGCTGCACGCGGCCTTGGAGAACGCGTTCGGCACGGTCGACAACAGCCACAACGTCGCTTTCCGCATCCCCGAGGTGCCCGGCAGCCGGCCGGGCGCCGGCATCGTGCCCTGCTTCAAGTACGTGCAGTTCACCGACGATTCCTTGAGCCAGAGCATCGAGGGGAGCATCGTCTACTGCCGTGATGGGACGGAGATCGTCAACTGGCCCCGTCAGCAGCTGGTGACGGGAAGGCCAAGAACGAGCGCACCAACCACCGCTACAAGTTCGTCGTCCGCGTGCTCAAGTCGGTCGGGAACGACCTCGCCGAGCAGAAGGTGATCGATCCGCTGCCGTCGTACTTCTCCGAGTGCCTCGTCTACAACGTGCCGGACCACGTGCTGACAGCGGGCTCGTTCGACGACGCCGTTCGCGGGGCGCTGCAGCACCTCCAGCGCAGTCTCCATCCCTGGCTCATGGAGCCGAAGTCGCTGGTGGAACCCAACGGGATCAAGCCGCTGTTCGGGCCCGGCCAGAAGTGGCAGCCGGCCGACGGACGAAAGCTGGTCCGCACCGCCTGGACCTACCTCAACTACGGGTGAAGGAAGAGATGACACCCGCCGCCACCATCCGCCTGGGCGCGACCGTTGGCGCGACCGTGTACACGGTCAGATCCCGTCCATGTCCGTCGCATCGTCCCCGGAGCCGGGTCCGGTCGCGTCAGTCGCGGCAGCTGGAGAGCCAAGTACGCCGGGCTTCCACCGGACGATCCCTCCGCAGGGCTCCAGGCCGCAGTCGCACGGGCAGCGGAACCCGCTCACCGGAACACCATGCGTCACCGTTCGGGGTCACCGGGTCGGGCCCTGCGGACGCGGGCCGATGAGGTGATGCCCTTTCCGTCCTTCCGCGCGTCACTGCCCCGCCCCCGCGCCGGGGACCAGAGGACGGGCGGGCTGCGTCCGGGTTCCAGTCCCTGTTTGGCGTCAGCCCCTGGAGGCTCCCGGGACGACGCCGTCACGCCGCCCGTCCCGGGAGCCCCCGGCACCAGCACCCGATCGTCGAACGGAACGCCCAGCCCCTTTCCCTCTCGGCCGCCTGGCGCGACGCGGGACGACAGGGTTTACCGCCTGCCGGGCGGTCTGCTGGGCAGGATTCCAGTATCTGACAGCAGCCCCACGCCAATACCGGCAGGGCAACGCCCGCACTCTGCCGGTGCCTGCCGGTGGGGCCGCGGTTCTCAAGGCACTGCCGATGGCTACGGCTTCGAGGTACCGCGGCGGTATTCGGCGTTGATCCGCTGGGCTTCCTCGAGCTGGTCCTCGAGGATGACGATGCGGCAGGCCGACTCGATCGGGGTGCCCTGGTCGACGAGCTCCCGGGCACGGGCCGCGATGCGCAGCTGGTAGCGGGAGTAGCGGCGGTGGCCGCCTGCGGAGCGGAGTGGGGTGATGAGGCGGGCTTCGCCGATGGCTCGGAGGAAGCCGTGGGTGGTGCCGAGTATTTCGGCGGCCCGGCCCATGGTGTAGGCGGGGTAGTCGTCGTCGTCGAGTCGGCCGA
Organism: Streptomyces sp. NBC_00654; assembly: GCF_026341775.1. Taxonomy (NCBI): domain Bacteria; kingdom Bacillati; phylum Actinomycetota; class Actinomycetes; order Kitasatosporales; family Streptomycetaceae; genus Streptomyces; species Streptomyces sp. NBC_00654. The sequence goes on from NZ_JAPEOB010000006.1 coordinate 14,592, forward strand.
ACGAGTCGTCTGCTGTCACTTGCACCTCTCATGGAACGCGTGGAGGGGCCCGGGTGCCATGTGGCACCCGGGCCCCGAAGGAACTGCTACACCATCAGCCGGCCCTGTTGTTGGCCCGGCCTTCTTGTTCCGCACCGGCCCACGGGGGATGAGGGCGTGTGCGGGGATCGCGGTTGCTTGACCGGAGACCACCTCACTATCGATGTCCTGCGGTACCCGGGCTCAACACTCCGCCCGGGCGATCCTGATGGCGACTGGCCCCTCCGTTCTTCCCTCTGGGATCAATCACTTACCTACTGCCGGTACTGCTCTGTTGCGTACTGCTGGTGATGCGAATGGTGATGCGAACCGCTCAGTGGCCTGCGGTAGCGCCACTCTTCGGCAGCCAGCCCCGTCGCCCGTCCTGCGTCTGCTCTGGCTTGGAACCCCACTGCCGAACCTCCCGGCACGCGCGCCCGCAGCCGACGCCTTCACCGAGGAACCGCTCACTTGACTTCACTGCTGGGTACCGCGAACTGCACTTACGGGTACTGCTACTGCGGATACTGCGGTGCTGCTCACGGCGGCCCCTGACTACTGCGGGCCACCCGGTCCGGTCGTCAGTCCCGTCGCCTTCCTGCAACAAACCTGGCTCCGGAACTCCACCACCGCACCGCCCTGCGAACTGCAACTACGGGTACTGCAGCCCGGCAGTTCGTTTCTGCCGGGCCCTGCTCGATCTCGGCTACGAGAGAAACCATAACCACACCACCACCCAATGTCTACCCTGACCAACATAGATTTTCGCGAGCCCGAAACGAAGACAACCTCCCCCCTCCTCGACCAGGAGGGGATGGTGTGGTGCCATCGATGAGGACTGGACTGCCATGGCCGCTGGACTGGCAACGGCACCACTGGGTCCTCGCCGATCTCGCCGACACCGAGGCCGGCGGATCCCTCCCCGACATCCAACCCGGCGTGCTCTTCGAGGGACGATCTGAGAAGTGGTTGGCACGGCAGCGGAAGGCACACACCTGGGCGCAGCTGAGCGCCGTACAGCAGGAGCGGCTCGGCGGGCTCGGCGTGACACCCGACAAGCCTGTGCCGCCCCGGTGAAGGCACGCGCGGCGAAGGGGGCGGGTGGGTTGTCGGCGCCGTTTCGGCGGGGTCGCGGCGCTCGCCCGTACCTCCAGTGCGAAGGGCACGAAAGGCCGGTCCCCGGGAAGCATGAGGAGCCCGTCGACGGCCAGGAGCACGTCGTGAAGCTCGGTGTGTTCATCAGCAACACCAGGAGCCGACGCGACCGGCTCACCCAGGAACACCGCGAGGTCCTCGCCGGGCTCGGGGTGGAATGGGCGTGACGCCGGCCGTAGCCGGTCGCTGAACCCGCCGGAGAGACGTCACGTCATGCCGCGCAGAGACCCCGGGGTGGTGTCACCCGGGGTCTCGTGCTGTCGGCTGCGGTGGCCGGTGGCGGTTCAGGTGGTCGCGTTGCCCGGGGCGGTCTGGAGGCGGTCGAGGCGTTCGTAGAGGGCGCGGATGAGGCGGGCCCGGTTCTGCACGCAGTGCAGGGTGCCCTGGTGAGGTGTGCTCAGGCGGCGTTGGGCTTCGGCGAGGAGGATCTCGGCCAGGGCTCGGGGGCCGGTGTCCTCGTCCAGGAGATCGGTGTGGTGGCGGACGTCGGTGGCGACGGCACGGGCGTGACCGGTCAGCTGCAGGGCGATCTGCTCGAAATCGTGCGGGGTGAGGGCGACCCGGTCGGCCCAGGACAGGACCGCGGCGACCAAACACTCGTAGGGGGCGCGATCCAGGGGCAACCGGGCACCGAACAACCCGCGCGGGTAATGGAGAACAGTGTGCGTGTTCAGTTTCATCAGGCCTCACCCCAGGGGTTTCACGAAGTCTCCGGCAGCCGGCCGCCACCTGATGCTCAATCGCCGCCGCCACCCCCACCGGATGGGTCTCCCCCGACTGCAACCCTATGCAACCCCCACACACCCGCTCCAGACCAGGACGGCAAGCCGGGGCATCCGAGCGGGAATGCCGCCCTCGCCTGCCGGCCGCTCGTCTTCCGCGGCCCCGGTCACCCGATCGTGGGAGCGGTACTCGAAGACGCCAGAGAGCCCGGCTCCCAAGACATAGCTTGGCCACGCTGCGGGTCCCGGCCAGCCACCCGAACGGGACCCGCGGTGTCACGCCCTGGCGGCCGCACCACCTGCCCCGGCCGCCAGGGAATCCAACCGGCACCACCCCCCCTGGTCACACCAGCCTCAACTCTGGTGTCCTCCGCCCGGATCCGCCGCCTTCGGGAACCGGGGCGGTGTACGGGAGTACCGCACCTTCACCCACCAGCGGACCCGCGTGATCGAGATCGTGTACGACGGCCAGGACCACCACGAGGACTGCATGTACCCGACCCTCAGCAACCCGGAATCGTGCAGCTGCGCCGAACTCCTCCGGGACTAGAAGACTGATGAAGATGTTGGGTTCTGGCCCCGCCGCGTCAGCGGCGGGGCCAGACTCGTTGTTGTGGTTCAAGGGGAGTGGGTCGGGGAGACGGTCGGGCCCGATGTGTGGGTGACGTGCCGGGAGTTGATTCCGGCTGGGAGTGTGTTCGCGTTCCTGGCCGAGCACCGTGGCCGGCTGTTTCCCGCGGAGATGTTCGCCGACATGTATCCGTCGGCGAACGGGCGGCCCTCGATGCCGCCGCAGATCCTGGCCGCCGCGATCACGGTGCAGGCCTTGCACGGCCTGTCGGACTTCGAGACGGTCCAGGAATTACGCTGTGACCTGCGGTGGAAAGCCGCCTGCGGGCTCGGTCTGCACGACATGGCCTTCGACCCGTCCCTGCTGGCCTACTTCCGTCGACGGCTGGCCCGCTCCACGCGCCCGAACCGGGTCTTCGAAGCGGTCCGCGAGGTCGTCAAGGCCACCGGCGTCCTGAGGGGCAGGCGCCGCCGGGCACTGGACTCCACCGTCCTGGACGACGCGGTCGCCACCCAGGACACCGTCACCCAGATCATCGCCGCTGTCCGGGCGGTCATCCGGGAAGTCCCGGGAGCTGGCCCGGCCGCGGCCGTGCAGTGCACCGCGCACGACTACACCGACCCGGGCAAGCCCCGCATCGCCTGGAACGACGCCCGGGCCCGCGCCGCGCTGGTCGACGCCCTGGTCACGGATGCACTGCGGCTGCTGGGGCACCTGCCCGAGCAGCAGCTCGGCGAGAAGGCCGCGAACGCGGTGGGCATCCTGGCCCTGGTCGCCGGGCAGGATGTCGAACCGGCCGAGGACTCCGACGGCCGCGACGGGCGCTGGCGCATCACCCAGGGCACCGCCCCTGGCCGCATGGTCTCCACCGTCGATCCCGAAGCCCGGCACGTCCACAAGACCCGCTCCCACAAGCAGGACGGATACAAGGCCCACCTCGCCGTCGAGCCCGAGACCGGCCTGTTCACCGCCGTCGCCCTCACTCCCGGAACCGGGCCGGAGCACCACGAAGCCGCCGTCGGCCTGGACCTGCTCGCCGAGGAGGACGAGCCGGTTCACGCCTTCGGCGACACCGCCTACTCCACCGGTGACGCCCGCCAGGTGCTGGAGCAGACCGGACACCGGCTGTTCCTCAAACCCGCCCCGCTGCGGGCGGCCGTTCCCGGCGGTTTCACTCTCGACGACTTCGCCATCGACACCGCCGCGGCCACCGTGACCTGTCCCCAAGGACACACCGTCCCTCTGTCGGACCCGGGCGGGCAGCACCACCAGCGCAAAGCGGCTTTCAAAGACCTGTGCACCGGCTGCCCCCTGCGTGAGAAGTGCACCAGAGCCAAAGCGGGCAGGATCCTGACCCTCCGCCCCCACCACGACCAGCAGGCGGCCGCCCGCCACCAGGCCGCCACCGACCCCCATTGGCAAGCCGCCTACCGTCGCTGGCGACCACCGGTCGAACGGGCTGTCGCCTGGATCGTCCGCCGAGGCAACCGCAGACTCCGCTACATCGGCACCATCAAGAACGACACCTGGCTCCACACCCGAGCAGCCGCTCTCAACCTCCGCCGACTGATCAACCTCGGACTCACCCACACGAACGGCACCTGGCACCTCGCCCCAGCCGGCACATGACCACGAGGGGCTGCCCGGCCTCCGGCCGGACAGCCCCTCAACAAGATCTTCATCAGTCTTCTAGGGACTGTTTCTTCGGGATCAACTTGCCCAAGATGAGGATGCCGCCGCGACCGATGAGTCCTGTTCCTGTGTGGAGTCAACCTCGATGATGCAAGCACACAGATGGGAGCAGCACGTGGGACAGCTGGCCGTGGTCAACTTCGTCTCGTTGGACGGCGTTATGCAGTCGGTCCTCTCGGCCGACGAGGACCGGGATGGTGGGTTCGATCAAGGCGGCTGGGTGCTGCCCTATGTCGACGAGGCGGTGGAGCGATTCATGAGCGAGGCCACGGCTGGTGCCGGAGCCCTGCTCCTGGGCCGCAGAACGTACGAGATCTTCGCCGCCACATGGCCGCACGCCGACATGAACGACCCCGCGGTGGCCGCGATGAACGCGGTGCCCAAATACGTGGCTTCCAACTCGGTCAGGGATCTGCGTTGGGCGAACTCCATCCTTCTCGGCGCTGATCTGGCGGAAGAGGTCAGCGGTCTCAAGGCCGCATCCGAGAGCGAGACGGTGGTTCTGGGCAGCGGAGGGCTGCTCGGAACCCTGATCGAGTACGACCTCGTCGACGAGTACCGGCTGCTGGTCTTTCCTCTCATCCTGGGTAGGGGGAAGCAGCTCTTCGCTGATGGCGAGAGCCCTCGCCGCCTGACCCTTACCGCCACGCAGCCGACACCGTCCGGCGTATTGATCAACACCTACCGGCGCCGTGCTGAAGGTTGAGGTCTCGGCTCCGAGCCCAGCTCACCAATATCTTCCCCGGCCTGGAGCGGGCACTGGACCTGACCAACACCGGCCCACTCATACTGCTGACCGGATACCAGACCCCGGCCTCCCTCCGCCGGACAGGCAAGAAGCGGCTCGAAGCCTGGCTGCGCAACCACAAGGTCCTGCGCGCCGACCGGCTCTCCGAGACAGCTCTGGAGGCTGTCTTGGTCTTGGTCTTGGTCTTGGTCTTGGCCGGGATGCTCGTGCTCCTGGCCTCGCTGGTCGGCCGGGCCAGCCGGCTCGGCCGGGGCCTCTTGGCCCTACATGGCGCGGCGGGCGTTGGCCACGCGGGTGAAGGCGGCGAGCCGGTCCAGGTTCTCCGGTGTGCGCAGCCACGTCGCCGGGTCGGTCGTCCGGCCCTCCAGGTACTCCTCGGGCATCGCTGCCTGCTGGTGTGCCTGGACGGCGGCGGCCCGCTGCGCCGGGGTGAGCGTGACGTCCCGGCCTGGGTGATCGACCGCGTGCGGTGGATCTGACGTCTGGTCGTGATGATGGTCGTCGGTGTGCGCGGCAGCCGACGTCGTCGCGGCCGGGGCGTCGTCTTGTGCGCCGGCGGGCGCGGGGCGGGCGGCGCGGATCGCGTTCTGGACGGCGAGGCTGGCGACCCGGGCCCGCTCGTACCGCGACGACTCCCGGGGCGGCTTGCCGTCAGTACTGGCGATCCGCCATCTGCCCGGTTCGGTGAAGTCGGCGGTGTAGAAGACCTGGTCGACAGCCGGAGTCGGTCGGCCTGGCTGGGAAGCGGTGGTCTGGCGGGTGTGGTCGGCCAGGGCGCGGCCAGCGATGTAGTCGTCCAGGCCGCGTGGGAACTCGTGCCCGCGCAAGGTTTCCAGAGGTGCCGGCGGGCTTCGGCCACCCCGGGTGTTCATTAGGCAAGTCGCCTGTCGGAATTGAGTCTGTCGGGAGGCGATGACGACCAAGGACCAATAGATCAGGGTCGCGCTGTCGAGGAAAGGCGTGAGCAAGGGGTCGTCAGAGCCTGCGCTGCTGACGCCCTCTTGCCATGCGCGCCATCAGCCTCCTATCCAGCTGCTGCTTTGGCGACCTCAGGGGCAGTCGGCTTCTCGGTAGGAGCCGGTGTGCGGTAGGCGCGCAGGGGGCCGTTGGTCGCGGCCACGGCGGCGATCGCCAGGATGGCAGACAGTCCGCCGAAGACGAACGAGAAGGATGCTGAGGTGGCCGAGGCCAATAGGCCGCCGCGAAAGTTGCCGAGTTCGGGGCCCGCGACTCCGATGACGTGTTCTACCGAAGAGATCCGTCCCCGGTACGCGTCTGGTGTCTCCAACTGGACCAGGGCGCCTCGGGTGATGACGGACACGGTGTCGGCAGCGCCCGCAACGGCCAGGCACGCGAGCGCCAGCCACAACGGCCCCGCCAGGCCGAAACAGGCCAGCGCCAGGCCCCAGACGGCGGCTGCTGACAGCTGGACCAGGCCGCCACGGCTCCACCGTGTGACCGTGCCGGAGAGTAGTCCCGCCGTGATTCCCCCGACTGCGACGGCCGTGAGGAACAGGCCGAGGGTTTGCGGGTTTCCGCCGAAGCGGATGTCGTTCACCAGCGGGAAGAGCGCGATGGGCATGGCGAGGAGCGTCGCGGACAGGTCGGTGGCCATCGAGCCCCACAGCGTCGGGCGGCGCAGGATCCGCCAACTGCCACGCTCCGGACGGCGCTTGCCCCCGGCCGCTGCGGCGCCATCAGGTGGCATGGCGGGCAGGCGGATCAGCGAGAGTGCCGCGATGGTCATGGTCACGGCCTGGGCGGCGTATGCGGCAGCTATATCCCAGCGGGCGATGATCAGCCCGGCCAGCGCGGGTCCGGCAAGCATCGCCGCCTGGAAGGAGACGTTCATCAGCGCGAGGCCGGCCGCGACCTGGTCGCTCGGCAACAGCCGGACGGGGAACGTGCGCCGCGCGGGAGCGCCGAGAGCGCTGCAGCTCGTCCCCACGGCGACCAGGGCGAGCAAGAGGACCACGCTGCGGTTGCCCGACAGGGCCTGGGCGCACAGCCCTGCGGCGGCCAGCAGACTGCCCACGGCGGTAGACCGCACCACCGTGCGACGGTCGAAGGTGTCGGCCAATGTCCCGCCGAGCAGCCCGAACAGCACCATCGGCAGGCCGGTGGCGAGCCCGATGGCACCGGTGCCCACCGGGCTGCCGGTCAGGTCCCAGACCTGGGCCAGCACCGCCACGGTGGCTATCTGGCCGCCGAGTTGAGAGGTGCAGGTACCGATCCACAGGTCACGAAACGGTCGGCTGCCGCGCAGTGGGCGGGTGTCGAGGAAGCGGACGCTGCCACGCCCGCTCATCGCGGCGGCTCGACGAGGTGATCAAGGATCCGCTGGCGCATCGACCGGTGGCCCAGCGCCCGCCGCACTTCCTCGACGACGGTGGTCATCGCGTACGGGATCTCGCTGTCCAGCTCGGCGACTGTCTCGTGAGTAGCGCGCCACTCCGCCTCGAGGAACGGCACCAGTGACCGTCCGCGCTCGGTCAGGTCAATCCGCCGGGTGCGAGCGTCAGGCCCCGGCTCGGAGGTGACCAGGCCCTCCTTACGCATAGCGGCGACGGTCTGGCTAATCGCGGAGTGCGAGCGGCCCAGGGACTTCGCCAGCTCGCGAATGGTCAGCGGTCCGGTGTGGGCGAGCCGGATCAGCGGATAAGCGAACCGAGGCCGCACCCCCTCGATTCCGCGCTCGACGTAGACCTGCTCGATCTCGGCGTCCATGGCTGCCAGCAGCTCGTGCAGGGAGTGCCAGGGGTCGGGTACCGCTGTGGGGTCCGAAGATGTCACAGCGCTAATATAACAGCGCTCCAATAAATAACTAAGGAGCACTCACCGGCGGGACGCTCGCCTGCGTGGGGCAGGCAGGCGACTGACGTTGCCGGCCTGCTCGCCTTCTTCTCGGGCTTGCTGTAGCTCCAGGTCGCGCTCCGCGATGATCCGCCGGAGCGTCGCGGTGCGGGCTCGCTCCTTGGTGAGCTCATTTGTGACAGCTGCGAGCTTCTCCTTCAAGTCGGTCCTTGAACGCCTCAACGTCCCGCACCGTCGCGTCGTCCCACGAGCGGCCGATGGCGTCCAGGAAGTCGAACCACACGATCAACGTGTACGCATACCGCCTACAGGTCCCTGGCTCGGAGGCCGCCATCTTCCCCTCCCTGAAGAAGAGGTTGACCCGGTGGTCCGGCCGGCCAGTCGGCGAGAGGATCACGGGAGTGCCATGCCGTGCGCCGTTGCGAGCAGCCCTCTCGTGCAGACACCCGAACCTCAGGACATCAGGATCGTCACCGAGTTGATGTGGGACGGTGAAGTCGTAGAAGTCGACGCTCCAGTGCTCCAGAATATCCATGAGTCTCTCCCCCCAACATGGTCGTAACCGACAACTCAGAGGAGCCTAAAGAACAGACGAACACCCCGGCTCCCCAGAACAGAACAACCAGAGGCGCCGAGGAAACCCATGCAGTCAGCATCGAAGTCATCTACGGGCTGACATGAGGCATCAGTCCAGTGTCTGGATCAATTCGCTGCGCGTTGAGGTGTGTACGACCCGGCCGCGTGCTCCGTTGACGATGGGTAGGTACGGCGGGACGTGGCCGCATTCAACATCAGCGATGATCGGAACGTTCAAGGGGCCGAGTGCGTCGAGCACGGCTTGGTGCTGGGTGAGCGAGTCGGCGCCGGGTGCCGACGTCCGGCCGACAAGGACCGCGTTCGCCATGTCGAAGAAGCCGGCCAGCCTCATCCCATGCAAGTTCCTGCAGATGGCGAAGGCGTCGTCGCCTCCTGCCTCGACGTACACGAGGAGACCTTCCGGAGACTCGGCCCGTGCAAAGGCTGAGACATCGAGGTAGGCCGTTCCCGTGAGGTTGCACAGCATCTCGATACAGCCCCCGATCAGACGCCCCTCGACTTCCACATCCCCCTCGCCGTCCAGCCGGGTCCACCCGCCGGGCGTATCAAGCGTGTACTCGCGCACCTCCGGGTGAGCACGGTAGTCGTCCCAGCCCGTGGCCCGGTAGCGGTTCGGCGGGGTCTGCGTGTACCGATGCCCCTGCGGGGCAGCGGCAATATCGAGCCATGACAACAGTCCTTCCGGCGCCCGGTAAGGCGTGTCCATGAGATTGTTGCCGTGCACTGTCGCAATCCCGGTGAGAATGGTGAGCGGCGTGATAATGGTCGACATGTCGGAGAACCCGACAAGCCAAGTCGGCTCGGCATCACGCAGCCGGGCCCAGTCCAGCAGCGGCAGCAGGTCGATCGCCGTCTCCCCACCCCACGGCGGCACCACGGCTCTGATGTCGGGATCCGTCAGCATCGACATCAGCTCTCTCGCGCGATCGGCCGCAGGGGCGCTGACATGGCCGGCACCGTCCATGCAGCGGCCAACAACTACCTCGTATCCCCGGGCGTCTACATCGTGAATCGCCACGTCAAGGCGTCTGCGCAGCTCTTTCGGAACCCCGCTCGAAGGAGAGGTGATGCCGATGCGGTTACCAGGACGCAGGGGGCGCGGATATCGAACTGACATGCGCGGAAGTCTGACACGACACCAGAGCAGTGCGATATCGACTTTGCATGCCACGAAGAGCAGATTTGGCGGGCAGAGTTCGGAAAAACCGACCGAGAGGTCGTTTTCACCTAAATTGCCCGCTTATCGGTTGGTTATCGGAGTGTTCGGTTACGGTGCAGGAGAGTTGGTGGAGGTGCTCGATGCCTGCGGGGCGGGTGGGGTTGTGGATGGGGCGGGAGGCTGCGTACTTCTGTCTCATCCCAGGATGTCCGGTCCTCGCGGGTGTGTGCTTCTGTCGTCATCGTTGTGCGCCTGGGCGCATTCGGTCCGGCGCGGTACGCCGGAGGCATGCCGAAGCGACGTCCGTATCCGAGTGATCTGTTCGATGCCCGATGGGAGTTGATCGGGTCGGTCCTGGCCGCGTGGCGCTTCGAGCGCCGTGGCAGGGCCCTGGCTTTCGGCCAGCCGCCCGAGCACGACCTGCGCGACATCATGGACGCGATCTTGTGCGTGGACCGCACCGGGGTCCAGTGGCGGTACCTTCCACACGGCTTCCCGCACTGGAACACCGTCTGCGGCTACTTCACCAATGGGCCGACGAGGGCGTGTTCGCCCAGCTCAACGGCCTGCTCCGGCAGCTCCTACGAGAGAGGGAAGGCCGGGACGCCGAACCGGCGGCCTGCGTGATCGACGCCCAGAGCGTCAAGACCTCCACCAGCGTTCCCGCCACCGGCCAGGGAATCGACGCTGCCAAGAAGATCGTCGGAAGGAAGCGGAGCATCGTCACCGACACGCTCGGCCTTCTCCTCGCCGTGCTGGTGACCGCGGCCGGCGTGCAGGACTCCGTTGCCAGCACCGCACTGCCCGACCAGGTCGCCGCCGACCATCCAGGCATCCGCAAGATATGGGTCGACGGCGGATACCGCCAGCACCTCGTCGAGCATGCCGCCACGCTCGGTATCGACATGGAGATCACCGCACGCAAGCCCGGGAGCAGGGGATTCACCCCGATCCCGAAGCGGTGGGCGGTCGAGCGGACCTACGGCCGGCTCATGCTCCACCGCCGCCTGGCCCGCGACTACGAAACCCTGCCCACCCGCTCCGAAGCCGTGATCCACATTGCCATGACCGATCTCATGGCCCGCCGCCTCACCAGCGAGAACACCATCTCCTGGCGCGACCCGAAGGCGGCCGCAGAAGATGTCATCTCGGGATGAAACATCGGACGAAAACGACCTCTGAGGGGGCGGGGACGCAGCAATGCGTCCCCGCTACCCGACGCTATCGCTTCGCGCACACCCTGCTGCCGGACATGGCGGCCCTCGATGAACTCCCGTACGCGCCCGGCCGGGAACTCGACACCGAACTTGCCGCCCGGCTCATCGCCGCCTGCCATGCGCGCTGCAGCCCTGCCAGGCGACGCTGGCGAAGAACCCTTCGCACGGAGCACCGGCCGACCCTCGCCGGGGCCGTCTACGGCGAACTGTGGGCGCCGCTCGCTCGGGCCGCGAACGCCGGGGACAGATCGTGCAAGCCGTGCCGCACCGATGCCGCAGGAGGGTGGCGCCTGGAGGGAACCGCGGCCCGGCCGGGTCAGACGCTGCTCAGCCAGCGGCGGAGCGAAGCCGGTCGAGGGAGCCCGACGTCGTCAGGCAGGCGGCCGAACCTGCGCCCGGTGACACGCTCCATCGCTTGACGTACCGACAACTGGCGCCCACCCGGTGGGGTGTGTGGGTTGTAGCCGTTGGATCGGAAGATGCAGAAGATCCGCGGTTCGCTAGGTCGATAGGAGCCGAAGCGGGTGATGCCGACGCCACGTGTGGTATCCGTGATGTCGAACTGGAGGTACAGATCGTCCTTTCCAGGGTAGTTGTTGTCGTACACCCACAGCTGGACGACCTGACCGCTCTGCTGGTACGCGTAAGCGAGCACTTGGTGGTTCTGACCGATGTCCAACGAGTCGGTCTGAATCAGTCCGAGGGGTGACAGTCGACCGCCGTCAATGTCGTCCCGGATACGCGGCCACTCATCCCGGCAGGTCACCCAAGCGCGGCCTCTCGCCAGCCCTGCCACCTGAATGAACCCTTCATCCCCGTTGGGGTAGTGCGGCGAAGAGTAGCCCAGCCACCGGTGCCCGGAACCCCCGATGTCGAAGCTGTCGAGCAGCCGGTCGCGGATGAATTGGAAGAGTGGATCCGCGGTGGAGGTTGGCGAGGTTGTCTCGGCGGGTGGGAGCTTGCCGGCGGCGAAGTAGTCCATTGCCGCGAGGGCCATTCCGCCGCACATTCCCGCGCTGGCCTGGGTGATGGGCAGCCACCCGTCGTCGACCCGGGCGATACCCAGGGCCCCGGCGGCCTCCCCGCCAAGCTCGTCGAGGAGCCGATTCCAGAGGAAGCCGACAGCCATCGCAGGAAGTTCCGGACTCCACGAGTTCGAGAACTGAAATCCATTGACCGACGGAGTGAACCCGCGAACCTGGCGACGCGAGGTCTCCCGTAGACGAATACGGAGCCGGGCATGGTGGCCCTGGCCGCCGCTGTACGCAGCCTCGAAACCCGGCGGTGCCCAGACGTGGAACGTATTGCCGTACTGGGACTCCACGAGCGGACTGTTGAAGTGCACGTACAACTGCCGCCCTGGATCACCATCGATGCTGTACCAGACGCGGCCCTCTGTGCCTGTCGTCGATACGCCGAAGAGACCCCCCTCGGCCCGCCACTCCGCGGTAGCGCCGGGGGCGATGGTGGCCGCTCGGGACGGGTACCACGGATCGGTCCAGTCGCCGGAGTCCATCTGATCCCGGTCCCATACCAGAGGCACGGACGACTCGTTCTGAATCTCCACTGCCATGCGTATGCGTGACACGCCGATCACCTCAACTCGCGGTTACCAGAACACGGATCATTCCGTGCCCTGACGCCAGGTCTGTCAGAGCTTTCCCAACGACAGCACCAAAGCCGCGCTCCCGCTCAGCGATCTTGCGGGCGTGTCCGGGGGTCGATGACGTGGTGAGCAGATCCCCACAGCGGATTGGCGCTTCCGATGCGTCGGCCAGCGCCCACAGCTTGCCCATAAGGGCGACAGGGGCGCCTCCGTCGTGCCGGTCGAGCACCAGTGCCGGTCGCACTCCGCCTGCACCGGAGACGATGCCGGCGACGCGCGGGTCGTATTCTTCGGTGCAAGGCCGGATCCGCCCCGCATCGTCAAGCACCACGACCATCCCAGCGGTGACCGCCGGTTCCGCAACGGTCAGCGCTTCGGCGTAATCGGCCCCCGGGAGCTCGAGATCCCCGGTAACCACCACGTCGCCCTGAAAGAACGCCGCTTTCCCTCCTTCCATATTGCTTACGCCGAACACCCCGTTACGGCCCCGGCCATAGATTCCGTTCCCGCCGTGGTCACTTACACCGGCCACACCGGAATGTCCGGATGTTTGGGTCACTCCAAATACGCCGTTCCACGTATCACTCGTCCCCACGACGCCAGAACCGCCTTCGCCCGTGCCGTGTCCGGCGACCCCGGTGAAGCCCCGGCCGTACAGTCCGTTCCCGCCGTTCTCGTTGACGCCAGCCACACCGGCGTGCCCGGCTGTCTGCGTAACTCCGAAAACGCCGTTCCATGCATCACTCGCACCGGCGACGCCAGAACCGCCTTCGCCCGTGCCGTGTCCGTGCACCCCGGTGGAGCCCCGGCCGTAAACACCGTTCCCGCCGTTCTCGTTGACACCGGCTATGCCCGCTTGGCCAGCTGCCTGGGCTTCGCCATACACGCCGTTCCACTGTCCGCTCGTACCAGTTACCCCGGCCTCTCCCGGCTGATTCGAGTCACCCTTGACGACGCTCATGACCATCCTCCGATCGTTTTCCCATCAGCCTCTGTTCGCTTCAAGGCGATAGCGAGCAGGCTCATTGCTTCGAATGACGAAGCTCCTTCTCCCGAGAAGTCTCGACACAGCATGCGTAGGTGCCGACTTGCCGCGGGAATGCACTTCATCGATGTCTTAGGGCGCAGCCACAACAAGGGTCGTGGCGCGCCGATATTTGCAAGCCTTGGTACCGCGTCAGACATCTCGCGGAATCTCATTTCAGGCGGGTAAGTGCCGTAAGAGGTAGAACACTCAGGGCCTTCTCGCCTTCTCCAGGGCATCACTCTTGGCGCGCCCGCGCAACTGGGCGCTGAAATAGCGGGCTCGGTTGACCAATCAACTGTGCACCGCACACCTCGAGTTGCAGACGGCGATACGCAGACGCACATTGGATATGCGGGAGCATCTGTCGTACATCCTGTCTCTCCATCAAACTCGCCCCCGGCCATGTGAACCGTTCCGGGTCGAATGGAGGCTCGATTCTCTGAGAGGATTGAGTCATGGCACGCCCCTCCCCTTACCCCCTGAGCTGCGCAAGCGTGCGGTCCGCATGGTCGCCGAGGTGCGGCCCGACTACGACACGGAGTGGGCCCCGATGAAGGCGGTCGCGTCCAAGCTCGGGATCGGGACGACTGAGTGGACGTTAAGTCCGTTTCTGGTAGCGGCCTCGTCCGGGTTGTAGTGGGGAAGCCTTGGCGGGTGAGGCGTCCGAGACGAGCGCGGGTGACGTTGACTGATTCCTCGTGGGTGGGCATGCCGAGGAGTTCGTGCAGCTCGCTGGCTCGGAACTCCTGGTCGGGGTGCTGGTTGAAGACGTTCACGATGGTCTGGTAGGCGGTCTGCGTCTCGGGCGGTTCGGGCTCGGTCCCGGCCGGTGCGAGTTCGGCGATGACCTTCTGGGTGGTGGCCAGGTCCGCGAGTCGCGCTTCGGTTTCGGCCAAGGCGGCGGTCAAGTGGGCAATTTGGTTGCGTAGTTCACCGGCCCGGGCGGTGGTCTCGTCGTGCTGGGCTTGGAGGTCTGCCAGGATGTTCACGCGGCAAGCCCGAGAGTGTCGCGCCGGGCCAGGGCGGGTGTGGTGAGGCGGCGGGTCATGTTCGCGATGGAGGCCCAGTAGACGCGCGAGGTGGAGGTATCTGGCCGGTGGTCGTACTCGCGGGCCAGGCGGCGGTGCAACATCAACGTGCCGTTGACCCGCTCCACGATCCACCTTTTCGGCTGTGGAACGAAGCCTTTGCCCTGGTCTTCGGGGTTGCGGCGGACGACCTCGACGTCGATGCCGGCCAGGGCGCCGCGGATGATGACCTGGTCCTTGAAGCCTTGGTCCACGAGGGCCTTCTTCAGGCGCATCCCGCACCTCTCGGCGGCCTGGTCGAGCAGGGCGGTGCCGGCGGCGTTGTCGTGGGCGGATGCGGCCAGCACGACGACGCCGATGACCAGCCCCAGAACGTCCACGGCCAGTCCCCGCTTGCGGCCCGACACCTTCTTGTTGGCGTCCAGTCCCGTCGTGGTCTTCGGGACACCCGCGGCCGCGCGGACGGACTGGGCGTCGATGATCACGAGGGACGGGTCCTCTAATCGCCGGGCTCTCTCCCGTACTTGGCAGCGCAGGAGTTCCTGGATCCGCTGGTCGAGCCCGCCCTCGCGCCACAGCGTGAAGTAGTAGAAAACCGCCGACCAGGCAGGCAAGTCGTGGGGCAGATAGCGCCACTGGCAGCCCGTCCGGTTCTGATAGAAGATCGCGTTCACGACTTCCCTCAGGTCGCAGGCCCCGGGGTCACCGGTCGCCGACCGTGCCACCCGTTCCTGCTTCCAGGCCGTGATCATCGGCTCGATCAACGCCCACTGCTCGTCCGCTAAATCGCTCGGATACAGCTCTCACTCCATGGCCTGCATCTCGGCATGGACATGCCGAGATCCTGATCCGTACCGCGATCAGTACCACGAAGGAGCGATCACGAACCGAGGAAGATCGGACTTAGAACTCCTAACGGAATGACACTTTGGGGTCGGCTCCTCGTCGTGGGATGCCGTCGGGCAGCATGGGGCGATGGACTTCGAACAGCCGTTGCCTCGCGAGCTGAAGGCTGTCGATTCGGCCTCGCTGTTCAGGCTGGAGGAGCGGGCGTGTGACCTCGGTCTGAGTCAACGGTTGGACCCGGCGTGGGTGCGCGCGAATGCGGCGCCTGACGGCACCCACTATCTATGGCCGGCCCTGTGGCACACCTTGTCCCACCGCCCGGACGTACCACGTCACGTGCGGTGGGAACTGCTGATCACTCTGCGTACGGGAGACCGTGTGCTGAGCCTGCTGGATGTGATCCCCGACGACTTCGCCCCGCTGCCGAAAGTGACCTCACGCGAAGAGGGCATGCAGGTCAGGCGGCTCCTTGACCGTGCTCCTTCGGTGCGGGAATGGCTACTGCGGGAGGGTGAGGGCCCGGGCCGCCTGTGACAGGCGTCGCCAGCAGATGAGTGCGCACCCGAGAGTGAGGAAGGCTTCGTGGATGTCGTCGCGGATCTCCCAGCGGATCCGCAGGCGGCGGAACCAGTGCAGGTGGGCGAAGGCGCGCTCTACGACCCAGCGTTGGGTTCCGAGTCCGGAGCCGTGCTCGATGCCGCGTCTTGCGATCAGTGGCTTCACACCGAGCGCGCGGACGAGGCGACGGTATTTGTCGTGGTCGTATCCGCGGTCACCGAGCACGACGTCGGGGCGGTGTCGAGGTCTGCCGCGCTTGCCCCGTACGTGCGGCACTGCCTGGAGCAGTGGGATGAGCTGGGTGACGTCGTTGCGGTTGCCGCCGGTCAGGGTGACGGCGAGCGGGATGCCAGTGGCGTCCGTGATCAGATGGTGCTTGCTGCCCGTCTTGCCCCGGTCAACAGGGCTTCGTCCCGTCTTGGAGCCCCCTTTAACGCCCGGATGTGGGAGCCGTCGACGGCCGCCCGCGAGAAGTCCAGGGCGTCCGCGCTCCGGAGTTTGGCCAAGAGTGCTTCATGGAGCCGGGGCCACACGCCGGCCTCGGTCCACTCGGCCAGGCGGCGCCAGCACGTCATGCCCGAACCGAAGCCGAGCTCCTGCGGCAGGTGTTCCCAGGCGATCCCGGTGTGCAGCACGAACAAGATGCCCTGAAACACCTGCCGGTCCGGATGCCGCTTCCGCCCCGGATGCCGGTACCGACGCTCAACCATCGGCAGCAGCGGCTCGATCACCGCCCACAGCTCGTCATCGACATCCCACGGCTTCCGCCGAGCCACTGCGCACCCCTAAATCAACGGCCTTGGAGTGATCCAACCACCTTGAAGATCATTTCGTTAGGAGTTCTCAAACCGAGGCCCCGTCCGCAATCCCGCCATGCCTCAACCGCCAGCACCTTGATCGCCCGGACAAGTCCTAGCCGACGACCTCGCGCGTGGCCAGGTCCAGCCAGCAGGCGAGGTAGAGCCAACCCTCGGCCGTCGGGAGGTAGGTGATGTCGCCGACCAGCTTGGTGCCGGGGTGCTCGGCATGGAAGTCGCGGCCGACCAGGTCCGGGGCCGGCTTCGCCTTCGCATCCGGCTGGGTCAGCGAGCGCCGCTTACGGCGGGTGACGCCGCGGATGTCGCGCTCACGCATGACGCGGGCGATGCGCTTGCGGTTCACTCGCCGCCCCAGACGCCGCAGCTCGGCGTGGATGCGCGGGACGCCGTACGTCTTGCGGGAAGCGATATGCAGCACGGTGATCTCGTGCGCGAGCGCGTCGTCGGCCGCCTGGCGGGCCTGGCTGGCGGCCTCGCCCTCGCGCCAGGCGTAGTAGGAGGAGCGGGTCACGTGCAGCACCCGGCACAGCATCGTGACCGGACAGTTCGCCTTCTCCGCGTGGATCAACCGGTACAACGCGGTCACCGGTCGCTCTCCTTCACGAAGAAGGCCGTCGCTTGTTCAGGATCTCGATCGTCTGCTGCTGCTCGCGGTTCTCCTTGCGCAGCCGGCGAAGTTCGTCGCGTTCGGCGCTGGTCAGCTCGCCCGGGGCGCCCTCACCCCGGTCGGCTTTGGCCCGGCGGTACCAGCCGCGCAGGGACTCGGAGCTGATGCCCAGCTCCCGGGCGACGGCGGTGACCGTCTTGCCCGAGGAGTCGACGAGCGCGATCGCGTCCCGCTTGAACTCCTCGGTGTACCGCTTCGTGTATTTGCTTCCCACCTGGTGCTACTTCCTCTGGAACCTCAAGATCCCAGTCTCCAGGTGTCCACGATCAAGGGGAAGCTTCATCGGGCCTTGACCCCGGAGCTTGAACACATCTATGCGGCTCGGGTCAGGGTAGTTGATAGTGGGTGGAAGGTGGTCTCGTAGGCGATCGGGGAGCGTTGTCCGAGGCGGGAATGCCGGCGTCGGGTGTTGTATCGGGTCAGCCATCGGAAGGCGTCGAGCCGGGCCTCACGCTCGCTTGGCCAGCCCCTTTGCCCCTTCAGCGTCTCTCTTTTGAAGGTCGCGTTGAACGACTCCGCCAGTGCGTTGTCCGCGCTGGACCCGACCGCGCTCATGCTCTGACGGACCCCTGCTGACCTGCAGGCTTCGGCGAATTCTCGGCTCGTGTATTGCGAGCCGTGGTCGGTGTGCATCACCGCCCCGGCCAGGCTCCCGCGGGTCCGCTCGGCGGCGGCCAGGGCGTCGGTAACGAGTTCGGTCCGCATGTGATCGGCGACTGCCCACCCCGCCAGGCGTCTCGAGCAGAGGTCGATGACGGTCGCGAGATAGCAGAACTTCCCGCCACCGATCCTCAGGTAGGTGATGTCGCCGACGTACTTCGTGTTCGGGGCCGTGGCGGTGAAGTCACGCCCGATCAGGTCCGGCGCCTTCGGCGCGGCCGGGTCCGCGACGGTGGTGCGCTGCCGGCGCCGCAGCCGGACGCCCTCGAGCCCGATCGTCCGCATGATCCTCGCAACCCGCTTGTGGTTGACCACCTGGCCGCCGTCGTCGCGGAGCTCAGCGGTGATTCTCGGGGCGCCGTAGGTGCCGTCGGAGTCCTCGTGGACCTTGCGTATCCGGGCGGCGAGCTGGGCGTCAGCGGCCTGCCGGGCCACCCTGGCAGGGGCGGTCCGGCGCCAGTAGTAGAAGCTCGAGCGGGAGATCCCGAGAATGTCACAGAGCCGCTTGACGCCGAACCGGCGCTGATGATCTTCAACGAACTGGCAGCGGGTCACCAGCGCGTCTCCGTCGCGAAATACCGGGCCGCCTTGCGGAGGATGTCGCGTTCTTCCTCCAGCTCGCGGATCCTCTTGCGCGCGGCGGCCAGCTCCGCCTGAACCAGCTCGCCGCCAGGCTGCGGCGCAGCCGCAGGCGCGGAGTGGGCACCGGCACGGCGTCCGTCGGCGGCCCGGATCCAGTTCCGCAGCGTCTCGGTGTTCACCCCGAGATCGGTGGCAACCGACTTGATCGTCGCTCCCGGACGCGACCGGTAGAGCGCCACCGCGTCCGCCTTGAACTCGGTGGGATAGTGCTTCATCCCCACAGGGACTCCGTTCTCCTGGACCATCAAGATCCAAGTCTCTCCGGTGTCCAAACTCCGGGGTCAGGGCCCGAGATCCGCAGGAGAGCGGTCACGGACGCCGCGATCCCGGGATTGCTCGGAACTGGTGCCAACATGAATGGCAATCCACCGCAGGTTGCAGGAAGCGTGACCCGATGGTTCCAACAAACGTGTCCCGCAAGGTCAAACCCTCCAGGTCACCACACCACGTTGGTTCCGACTATCTTGTCCCGGCTCACCCACTTGATGCAGGTGCGGAGCCCCGGTTACTCAGCGAAACGGCCCGTCGTCGGCGAAGGCGTGCGCGGCGAAGCGTTTACCCATCCGGCGGTAGGCGGCGGCGGTGGGGTGCAGGCCGTCGGCAAGGTCATCCACCTCGTGCGGGCCGAGCAGTTCGCGTCCGTCGAGATAGTGCAGGTGGGGATCGCGTGCTCGCCGGTCCGCCACGATTCGGGCCAGTTCGTCACGGACCACCGTCAGCGACAACGCCCCGCGGGCCACATCGGCCGGGTCGCCCAGGGCTGTGATCTTCCCGTCAGGACCCATCGCGGTCGGGCCGGGGGTCGTGTCGAGTGCCGGACAGCTCACCGGGGACATCAGCAGCAGCGGGGTGTCCGGGTGGCCGTCCCGGATCGTGTCCAGGAATCCGTGCACCGCCGGGCCGAACGTCCGCAGCCGGAATGTGGCCAGGCCCACGATGTTGACGCCCACCTTGAGGCTGATCAGGTCGGCGGGCATGTCGCGGATCGTCCGGGCGACATAGGGGTCCAGCATGGCGTTGCCAGCCTGGCTGAGGTTGATCACCTCCACTCCCCCGAGCGAAGCCGCCACCACCGGCCAGGTACCGGTCGGGCCGTCGGCTTCGAGGCAGTGGCTGATGGAACTGCCGTGGTGCACCCAGCGGCGCCGACCGTCCGGCAACGGTGCCAGCACCTCGCCATCAGCACGCAGTGCCACCAGTTCCGTGGGGGTCTGCTGGGGCAGCCACAGCTCGACGTTCTTCATGCCCATCGGCAGCCCGGCGAACCGCACGGTCCCCGGCTCCCCTGGGACCAGTCGCTGCGCGGTCCCGGGGCCCGCCATCCGCACCACATTGCCCATCGGTGCTTGTCGGCGCCCGGCAGGGGCACCGTCCACCAGCAGTTCCAGCATCCCGGTCGGGCGAGGTCGGGGGTCGGTGTCGAGCTGTCCTGTGGAGGTGAGTACCTCGAACTCAAGCTCACGCGCATCGGTACGGAACACCAGCCGTACCCCTGAAGGCATCACCGTCACTCCGTAGACCGACGGGTCCTGGTACTGCTCCTTGGTCCACGCGGGCAACCGGCGAGGCATCACCCCCGCCCGCGTCCGCTCCAAGTCCAGCGCACCTCGTAACTCCACCGGCCCGCCCACCAGCGGAAATGCCCGCATTGCCACCGTCACGACTCCCCAACGTTCTCAGGTCCGGATGTGAGTACGCACCCGCGAGTTCTCTACCGCCACCCTGGCACACAAGCCGACACGCTCAACTGGCCAAGCACAACGCTCACTGGCCAGCTGAAACGCTCAGTCGCACATCTCCTGTCCCACCGGCTCGGCAAAGCCAGGAGCAGCAGTAAGGGCCCGAACCTATGAGGCGGTTCGGGCCCTTACTGCTGGGTGATCTACAGATCGAACTCCAGGTGTTCCACGTCGGTGAAGCGCACCTCTTCCAGGCTTCCGGCGCGGCGGCCGCCGTCCTGGAAGTAGACCTCCTTGAGGGCTTCGGCCGCGATCTCCTGGAGTTCGGTGTCGCTGCCGCCGGCCGCCTGGGCGTCGAAGAGGCGTGCGGCGTAGACCGGGGGCAGGGCGATGGTCAGGTGCCGGATGCGGTCCTGGTCCGTCGACCCGATCGGGGCGGTGTAGCCCATGCGGGCACGGGCGTCGATGACGATGCCGCCGGTCGTCGCCGCCTTCTCGCGGGCCTTGGCCCGGATCTGCGGCTGCCACCGCTTGGTCACCTCGCGCTCCAGGCGGGCGGCGAGGTCGGCGCGCGGCCTCTTGGCCGTGCCCGCCACGTACCGCTCCACCTGCCGCTGGGACAAGCCGAGCAGTTCGGCGACCGCCTTCGTGCCGCCGAGCTGCTTGACCATGTACCGCACCTGCGGGCCCGCGTTCTTGGGTGCCGGGCGGGTGAACGCCTTCTGCACCGCCTTGTCCAGGCCGTCCCCGAACATGCTCATCGCCTGCTCTCTCCCCTACTCGCCGTTGTCGATGTCGGTGACGGTGCCGTCCTTGATGGACCGGGCGAGGTTGAGCTCCGGGGCGTCGAACCGCTCCCGGACCTCCTCGCCCCACAGGACGGACTGGGTGCCCTCGTGCTTGACCAGGCCGGGGTTGATGCCGAGCCTGAACCCACCGGGCAGCGGCTTGCCCTCCCGGCAGGGCAGGAAGTCCAGCGGCGAGGACCCGTTCGCGGCGTAGACGACGCAGTCGGACAGGATCGCGATGGGGTACTGCCCGGTGAACGCCGCGTGCTTGATCATCTTCCTGTGGAGGTTGATGCGGGTGCGGGAGATGACCGCCGCGCGGATGTCGGGCCGCCATGTCGGGCGCTCCAGGCCCGCCACCGCTCCCCGGACGTCCAGCCCTCGCCGCGGAGCCGCTCGCGCAGCTTCCCCAGCCCGCCCTTCACCGTAGCCTTGACCGCGCCCACGACGATCGCCCTCTCCGGGTCGCGGCCCTTGTAGCCGTCCATCGCCGCCAGGAAGTCGGCCGGCGGCAGGTCGGCGTCAACGCCGAGGTCGGCCATCGTGGCGAGGTAGGCGTCGCGCAGCCGCGTGTACCAGCCGTCCAGGTAGCGGCCGTGCTCGCGCCGCACCCACGCCTCGGCCGGGCGCACCTCGTAGCCGAGCTCCACCGCGTACGCGATGGTGGGCGTCGCGTACCAGGCCGGGCCCTCGGGCCGCTCGCCCTTCGGCGTGAACAGGCTGCCGTCCAGCTTCACCCACTCCTTGCCGACCTTCCTGGAATCCGGTGTGCTGTGAAGCCCCAGGCCGATGGCGGGTCCTGGGGCTTCGTTCATGCGTTCATGCGCGGAAAGCGGTTGTGTGGCCGGTCAGCGGTTAAGAGGTCATCTCATTTGGCTGATTCGGTAGTCTGTTGGTCATGGTGGGGATCGTTGAGCGTCTGGTGCCGGACGAGTTGTGGGAGTTGTTCCAGCGGGTGGTGCCGGAGGCACCGTCGCGGCCTCAGGGTGGCGGTCGGCGTCGGCACGGCGACCGGGAAGTGCTGGCCGCAATCGTGTTCGTGGCCACGTCAGGCTGCACGTGGCAGCAGTTGCCTTCCGCGTCGTTCGGCCCGTCGGGAGCGACCGCCCATCGGCGCTTCTCGGAGTGGTCGAAGGCCCGGGTGTGGGCCAAGCTCCACCGTGTGGTCCTCGACGAGCTCGGTGCCCGCGGCGAGCTGGACTGGTCTCGTTGCGCGATCGACTCGGTGAACATGCGGGCCCTGAAAAGGGGGACCTGACGGGTCCGAATCCTGTCGACCGGGGCAAGTACGGGTCGAAGATCCACCTGATCACCGAGCGGACCGGTCTGCCCCTGTCTGTCGGAATCTCCGGAGCCAACGTCCACGACAGCCAGGCCCTGATCCCGCTCGTGAAGGGCATACCGCCTATCCGTTCCCGCCGCGGCCCCCGTCGACGCAGGCCCGCCAAGCTCCACGCCGACAAGGGATACGACTATCGCCACCTGCGGGAGTGGTTGTCCCAGCGGGGCATCCGGCACCGCATCGCCCGCAAGGGAATCGAGACCTCGCAGCGACTCGGCCGACACCGCTGGACCATCGAACGCACCATGGCCTGGCTCGCCGGCTGCCGCCGACTGCACCGCCGCTACGAACGCAAGGCCGCCCACTTCCTCGCGTTCACGAGCATCGCCTGCACCCTCATCTGCTACCGCAGACTCACCAAATGAGATGACGTCTAAAGACTTCTTCGATCTTGTCGGCCATCTGCCTGGCCTGGATGTCGCGGCCCTTCTCGTTGGGGTGTCCGTACCAGGGGATCTTGGTGTTGAGGAGTTCGAGCTTGGAGTTCTCCAGCAGGCCGCCGATGCCGCGGTCGGCGCCGTCGAACGCCGTGTTGGCGCCGGTGCTGGCGTAGAGGTCGACGAAGTCGGCGCCGCCTTCGGCGTCGGCGGCGGCCTTCTTCATGGCGTCGTTCAGTCGCTTCTGGATCTGGTCCAGGACCGGCAGGGCGTCCTGGGGGATGTCGGCGAACGGCAGCTGCGTCTGACCGGGCGCCGCGGTCAGGCACTTGGTGGTGTCCTCGGGCACGAGCCGGGGGTAGCCGACCAGGACGCGCTTCGCGTCGGGGGCGAAGTAGCCGATGCGGTCAAGCAGCTCCTCCAGCTCCCCGCCGACCTGCTCGAACTGGCCGTCCAGCCACTGCTTTCCGTCCCCGGTCTCGAAGAACTCACCGCACTTGGCGGCCGGCTCGTCCTTGTCCACCGGGTCGCCCGGCAGCAGAGAGGGCTGCCGGAGCTCGTCGGAGCACTGAGTCCTTTTCAACCTGACCGTGGGGCTGTGGTGTTGGTTGGTGCGGGCTGTACGGAACGACGAAGCTCCTGGTAGACGGGTTCTCGACCAAGATCACCCGTGTCCGCCAGGAGCTTCGCGTGCTTGCCTACCCGTCGTCGATCGATCTTTCCAGCAGTACCTTGCAGCACCTGGCCGAGCAGCTTGCAGTCCGGCGACGGGAGATCGGTACCCGGTGGCGACGCCTGCCCGCCGGCCGCCAGGCCCTGCTCGCCCTGGCCCACCTGCGGTGCGGCGACACCTACGCCCAGCTTGCCGCCGGCTTCGGAATCGGCATCGCTACCGTCCACCGGTACATACACGGGGCCATCGAAGTCCTGGCCGTTCGCGCTCCGACCCTGGCCCAGGCGATGGAGACGGCCCGGACGAAAGCGTTCGTGATCCTGGACGGCACTCTGCTGCCGATCGACCGGATCGCCGCCGACACCCCCTACCACTCGGGAAAACACAAGCGGCACGGCATGAACGTCCAGGTCCTCACCGACCCATTCGGCCGACTGCTCTGGGCTTCCCCGGCTCTGCCTGGAGCCACTCACGACCTGACCGCGGCCCGAAGCCATGGCATCGTCGACGCGCTCGCGGCCGCAGGACTGAAGTGCTGGGCGGACAAGGCCTACCAAGGCGCCGGCCGGCACATTCGAGTCCCCTTCCGGGGCCGACGGCTCAAGCGCTGGAAGCGACGGCACAACAGCAGTCACGCCAAGATCCGCTGCGTCGGCGAGCAGGCCATGGCCGTGCTGAAAGGTTGGCACCTCCTACGGAAGCTCCGCTGCAGCACCAACCGGATCACCGACATCGTGAAGGCAGTCCTCGTCCTCCACCACGCCTCAACATGAGGTTGGAAAAGGCTCACTGCCGAGGCCGGCACGGTCAACGACCTGGAGAGGGTGCGATGTTCGACACCGAAGGCGTGGGCGTCTTCCTCGGGATGGACGTCGGCAAGACCGCCCATCACGGTCACGGGCTCACCCCAGCCGGGAAGAAGGTCTTCGACAAGCCGATGCCCAACAGCGAACCCAAGCTGCGGGCCGTCTTCGACAAGCTCAAAGCCAAGTTCGGCACTGTGCTGGTGATCGTGGACCAGCCCGCGTCCATCGGTGCCCTGCCGCTGACCGTCGCCCGCGACGCGGGCTGCGAGGTCGCTTACGGCCTGGGGATGAATAGCCCCGGTGTTGGTGGGGCCGTGACATGAGAAGGGCCGCACGGGTTGGGTGAGTTGTGACGCTTACCTGGGCCCGTGCGGCCTGCTCCCATCCTGCCCTGTCCGGGGTCTCTCGCGCACATCTCGGCGAGTTGCTCGAAGAGTTGTCGCCGCGTTGGTGGGCCCGGCGTGAGTCGGCGCTCGACCGGCAGCGGGGCTACAAACAGCGCCGGGCGGAGGGGGCCGGGCGCAAGCCGAAGCTGGAGTTCGTCGACCGGCTGCTGGTCACCCTCGTCCACCTGCGGCTCGGCCTGCCTCACGCCGCTCTGGCCGAGCTGTACCGGGTGGACCGCTCCACGGTCTCCGCCGCGATCCGCCAGGTCAGGCCCCTGCTCGCTGCCCGCGGCTTCGCCGTGCCCGACCGCCCCGGCGTCAGGCTGCGGACCTTGGAAGATGCGTTCGCCTACGCCGATCTTGAAGGCGTGGACCTGCGGATCGACGGCACCGAGGTTCAGGTCCGACGCCCCCGCGCCGGACGGCCGGGGCGCAAGGCCTTCGTGTCCGGCAAGAAGAAGCAGAACACGATCAAGACCACCACCTTCAGCGACCAGCAGGGCCGCACGCTGTTCTCCGGTGTCGTCCGCCCGGGCCGGATGCACGACCAGACCGCCCTGCGCACCGAGGGCATCGCGGACCAGCTCCGCCGGCACCCGGGGGTGAAGGCCGAGGTCGACTCGGGATACCAGGGCCTGGCCAAGGAGTTCCCCAGCCAGGTCAGCGCCCCTCCGAAGAAGCCGGCCGAGGACGCCTGCGACGGGGACAAGCGGGCCTGGCGCGAGATGCGCCGCCGCCAGTCCCCGGCGCGGATCTGCGTGGAGCACACCAACGCCGAGTACAAGCAGTGGCGCCCCCTCCAGCGGTACACCGGCCGACGCGAGACCTACGCCGAGACCCACCTCGCGATCGCCTCGCTGGTCTCCGACCGCTCCGCACGACGCCCGACCCGCCGCCGGACGAACACCGAACTCGTCCTCGCCCGCAACACCGTCTGCTGATCACCCACCAGCCGAACCACCAGGCCAACACGCCCCGACCCCAATTTCACCCAAGGTCGTAAGCGATCCTCGCCCTCCGCCACTCCACTTCATCGGCAGCCATCAGGGCCTGGACGCTGTACATGTCACCGACCCGCAGATTGCCCGGCGTGCTGTACACGCCGTAGGTGCCTATGACGGAGACGGCCGCCGTACGCAACCGGGCCGGATGGCAACGTGCACTCTGTCCCGGCCCCTGCGGAGTCAGAGCGGGCCCTCTAACGGCGGCGTCCGAACAGGCGGCGGTTCTTCTTCGCCTCCGCTTCGGACGCCCGGTGCTGTGCTTCGCCCGCATCGGTCCCCGTATACCGGCTCATGACAGTGAAACCCACCCGCGCAAGAACCCAGCCAGCACAAACACCGAAAGGTTAAGGACCAGTGAGCGCCAGTGGTGTGATGGCTTCATGCGACGTGAGAACTGTGTGACCAGGAACCACATAGAGGTGTGGCGTGCACGTGCCCTGCCGGCAGCTCCGGAACAGGTCACGTTCTGGAAGGTGTTGCGTGGTTCTCTCCTGCCACTCCTGGTCTGGTCCGGCGTCGCGTGCTTCGTGTACTTCGTCTACGGCCCAGTCGTGGCGGTGGTCCTCGGTGGGCTCTTCGCCGTGTCGTTCATCGTGGGGTTCAGGCTCCGCCGCAGGGCCGGACACTCCGTTCGCTGCAGCGTCTACGGCGCGGTGGGCGGTGCGCTCGACAAGTCCATGACCGGGTTCTGAGGTACTGCGGCGGAATCGGCCCGTCCTTGTATCGGGGGTGCCTTTCGGAAGTCCACGGTCATGCACGACGTCAACGAGCGGGAGTACGCCTGGTACGTGCGTTTGCGCGAGGAGTTCCCCATGCGCACTGCCGGGTTCGGTATGGGCGTGGAGCGCTTCCTGATGTGGGTGCTCGGGCATGGCGACATCCGCGACATTCCCCTGATCGACCGGATCAACGAGACCCCCGCCTTTCCGGCCGTGGTGATCCGTCCGTAGCGAGGACATTTCATGAACACAACATTGCGTGGCTCGGTGCTGCGACAACGGGACTACCGGCTGCTGTGGTTCGGCGAGACCGCCAGGACCCTCGGGAACAGCGTGACCTCCGTGACCTTGCCGCTGATCGCGGTGACCGTGCTGGAAACGGGGGCCACGGCGGTGGGTGTCCTGGCGGCGGCGGTCTGGCTGCCCTGGCTGCTGATCGGCTTGCCGGCCGGCGCCTGGGTGGACCGCATGCGCCGACGCCCCTTGATGATCGTCTGCAACATGGTGTCCGCGGCGCTCTGCGTGAGCGTTCCGCTCGCCGCTTGGCTGGACGCCCTGACCTTCGCCCACCTGCTGATCGTCGCGCTGGCTCTGGGCACCAGCGCCGTGTTCTTCAATACCGCGAACCATGCCTACCTGCCCACCGTCCTGGCCGGAGAGAAGCTGCTCGAAGGCAACTCCAAGCTCCAGGCGAGCGAGTCGGCGACCAACGTGGCGGGCCCCGGCCTCGCCGGCCTGATCACCCAGTTCATCGGCGCGGTCGCCGGACTGCTCCTGGACGCGGCCACCTTCCTGGTCTCCACGCTCTGCCTCACCTCGATCCGCGCGAAGGAGCAGCCCCCGGCGCCAGACGCCCCGGCGGAAAGCCTGCGGACCCGGATCCGCGAAGGCCTGCGGTTCGTCCTCCGCGACCGCTACCTACGGCCCATGGTCGTCTACGGCGCCTTCGTCAACCTGGCCCTGATGGGCTACCAGGCGGTCCAGGTGGTGTTCCTGGTGCGCACGGTGGGCGTCAACTCCGCCACGGTCGGACTGCTGCTGATGTCGGGCAGCCTCGGTGGCATCATCGGAGCGGTCCTCGCCGAAGCGGTGGGACGCCGCTTCGGCACGGGCCGCGGCATGCTGCTGATGCAGCTCCTCACCAGCCCCTTCGCGCTGCTGATGCCCCTGGCCTCCGAGGGGGCCGGTCTGGCCTTCTACGCGGCCGGGGCGTTCGTGGTCGGCGTCGGCGTCACCGCGTGCAACGTCGTCCTCGGCAGCTTCCGCCAGACGTTCTGCCCGCCCCGGCTACTGGGACGAGTCGTGGCCACCACCATGGTCCTCAACCACAGCACCATCCCCCTCGGCTCGCTGCTCGGCGGCCTCCTCGGCGACGCCCTCGGGCCGCGTACCGCCATGTGGATCATGACCGGACTCCTGGCCCCCTGCTGGCTCGTCCTGGCCTTCGGCCCGATGCGACAGCAACGCGACCTCCCCACCAGCTACCGGCCCGCCAACATCCCAGAGATGGACAGAACGTGACGACCGCCAACAGTACTTCCGCCGTCTCAGCCGTTCCCACAGTCCGCTACTACGAGGAACTCGGCTGCTGGGTGGTGTGGGGCAGCAAGCGGCCCAGGCGGCGCTGTCACGTTGGCTGACCGGGTGGGATGATCTTCGAGTTGGTCATGGTGGAGGGGGGTGTCCGTGGGCGGTACGTTGCCGTCGCACAAGGGGCACCGGTACCCGGTGGAGATCATCTCCCACTGTGTGTGGCTGTACTTCCGGTTCCCGCTCAGCTTCCGCGAGGTCGAGGAGCTGATGCTCGAGCGCGGTGTGTTCGTCTCCTACGAGACGGTCCGCCGCTGGTGCGCCAAGTTCGGGCAGGCCTACGCCAACGTACTGCGCCGCCGGCAGCCCCGGCCGGGGGACAAGTGGCACCTGGACGAGGTCCTCATCAAGGTCAACGGCGAGGTGAAGTACCTGTGGCGGGCCGTCGACGTCGGCGGCAACGTGCTCGACATCCTGATCCAGAACCGCCGCGACAAGGCCGCGGCCAGGCGTTTCTTCCGCAGACTCCTCAAAGAGACCGGCACGGTGCCGCGGCTGGTCGTCACCGACAAGCACCCGCTCCTGCAGCGCCGCCCACCGCGAGGCGATGCCCTCGGTCGAGCACCGCTCCCACAAAGGACTGAACAACCGGGCGGAGAACTCGCACCAGCCCACCAGGCAGCGCGAGCGCGCGACGAAGGGCCTCCGCAGCGTCGGTGGCGCCCAAGGATTCCTGGCCGCGTTCAGCGGCATCCCGCCCCACTTCCGACCCGGCCGCTACCACCGAACCGCACCCGACCACCGCCTCGAGATGACCGTCCGCCTCACGAACTGGGACCAGATCACCGACGACGCCGGCCCGCCCGCCACGGCCTGACCGACAGCCAACAACCGCCTCGACCACGCCCTGACACACCGCCAGACACCTATACCCCCGACAACGTGACAACGCCCCCGGGGCGTCTTGGCTGATCGCCGGGGCCCGTGGTGTTACTGAAAGAGCTACTGCGTCAGCGCGGCAAGGGCCTGGTCGGCCATCTGTACGCCCATCGTGGCCGCGATGGTGGTGCCAGCCTCAAGGAGCTTGTCCTTAACCTGCGTAGCGAACTGGCGCAGGCGGCCCGGCTCGGGGTTCTCGGAGGTCGCCTCGGTGTGGAGGTCCTGGGCTACACGTTCCAGGGGCCCTGACCCCGGAGTTTGGACACCGGAGAGACTTGGATCTTGATGGTCCAGGAGAACGGAGTCCCTGTGGGGATGAAGCACTATCCCACCGAGTTCAAGGCGGACGCGGTGGCGCTCTACCGGTCGCGTCCGGGAGCGACGATCAAGTCGGTTGCCACCGATCTCGGGGTGAACACCGAGACGCTGCGGAACTGGATCCGGGCCGCCGACGGACGCCGTGCCGGTGCCCACTCCGCGCCTGCGGCTGCGCCGCAGCCTGGCGGCGAGCTGGTTCAGGCGGAGCTGGCCGCCGCGCGCAAGAGGATCCGCGAGCTGGAGGAAGAACGCGACATCCTCCGCAAGGCGGCCCGGTATTTCGCGACGGAGACGCGCTGGTGACCCGCTGCCAGTTCGTTGAAGATCATCAGCGCCGGTTCGGCGTCAAGCGGCTCTGTGACATTCTCGGGATCTCCCGCTCGAGCTTCTACTACTGGCGCCGGACCGCCCCTGCCAGGGTGGCCCGGCAGGCCGCTGACGCCCAGCTCGCCGCCCGGATACGCAAGGTCCACGAGGACTCCGACGGCACCTACGGCGCCCCGAGAATCACCGCTGAGCTCCGCGACGACGGCGGCCAGGCGGTCAACCACAAGCGGGTTGCGAGGATCATGCGGACGATCGGGCTCGAGGGCGTCCGGCTGCGGCGCCGGCAGCGCACCACCGTCGCGGACCCGGCCGCGCCGAAGGCGCCGGACCTGATCGGGCGTGACTTCACCGCCACGGCCCCGAACACGAAGTACGTCGGCGACATCACCTACCTGAGGATCGGTGGCGGGAAGTTCTGCTATCTCGCGACCGTCATCGACCTCTGCTCGAGACGCCTGGCGGGGTGGGCAGTCGCCGATCACATGCGGACCGAACTCGTTACCGACGCCCTGGCCGCCGCCGAGCGGACCCGCGGGAGCCTGGCCGGGGCGGTGATGCACACCGACCACGGCTCGCAATACACGAGCCGAGAATTCGCCGAAGCCTGCAGGTCAGCAGGGGTCCGTCAGAGCATGAGCGCGGTCGGGTCCAGCGCGGACAACGCACTGGCGGAGTCGTTCAACGCGACCTTCAAAGAGAGACGCTGAAGGGGCAAAGGGGCTGGCCAAGCGAGCGTGAGGCCCGGCTCGACGCCTTCCGATGGCTGACCCGATACAACACCCGACGCCGGCATTCCCGCCTCGGACAACGCTCCCCGATCGCCTACGAGACCACCTTCCACCCACTATCAACTACCCTGACCCGAGCCGCATAGATGTGTTCAAGCTCCGGGGTCAAGGCCCGTCCGCGCATCCCCCACCAAATCGCTCACACGCCGTCAACAAGCCAGAACCCAAAGCGTTTCGGATCAATATGGAGTACCCGGGGCGGGAGCTGAGCAGCCGGGGCAGCCCAAGCTTGCCACCGTTACGGTTCATTGAGATAGACATGATGGTCGGCAACCAAAAGGGCGCGTTCTTCTTCCTGTGCGGGAATTTATGGCCGAAAATCCTCGGAACATATCGGACAGTTAGGCGTCTAAGCCTCCTATTGCCAGGCATTCTCTTTCAAGAAGGACGCGATAGGTGGAGGCAATACAGGCCCGGTCGACATCGCCATATGGTAACGTCTCGACTTGCACGTGGGGGGATCATGTGGTGATATTTCTATTCCCAGGGGGGGCATTATGAATTCACTGACATCACGTATAGCTGGCTCAAGGATTACCAAAGGGGTCATGGTAGGAGCCATGGCAGTTGCGGCTATCGGTCTGGCTGCGCCACTGTCGAGCGCCTCCAATGAGTCCAGCTGGGATTACGGGTGCCGTGGGTACTGGTACACGACTTCTGGCCACGGCCACTGCTCGAGCGCGACTATGACAATGCACCCATACAAGACGAAGTACAACTGCAATAACGAGATCGACACGACGAACATCGAGTGGCTGAAGAGTGGTTTCTCGGGCAAGTTCGACACCCATGAATGCACGTTCAAGATCAACAATACAGACGTATACGTGTAGTTCCAAGAATGCCTCGATGGTGGGCCCACCATTACGGCGGGCCCACCATCTTTTCGGAGAATTCACCAATGCCGACAGGACCTATCGCTCAATTGACGTCCCTCACGCAGGGGTACGGTGGTCGAAGAATTATCGAGGATCTCGATCTTTCCATCCAGACCGGCGTCACGGGCCTGTTGGGCCCCAATGGGGCGGGCAAGACCACCCTCTTCCGTACCCTGGCTACGATTGCACCGCCGTTGAGCGGGCAGCTAGAGCTGTTCGGTGAATCCATCAGTAACGAACGGCAGGCGCGGCGAGCTCGCCGTAACATCGGCTACCTCCCGCAGGATTTCGGCTATTACCCGGCGTTCTCGATAACTGATTTCGTCCGCTACTGCGCATGGTTGCGGGAGGTGCCTTCCAAGAAGGCCGACTCGATGACCAGAGAGGCGTTGGGGGCTGTTGGCCTAGCTGATCGGGC
The DNA here is from genome assembly GCF_026341775.1 of Streptomyces sp. NBC_00654. Classification (NCBI taxonomy): domain Bacteria; kingdom Bacillati; phylum Actinomycetota; class Actinomycetes; order Kitasatosporales; family Streptomycetaceae; genus Streptomyces; species Streptomyces sp. NBC_00654. The sequence goes on from NZ_JAPEOB010000006.1 coordinate 46,109, forward strand.
CCAGGACCGTATGAAGTCTCTGTCCGGCGGCATGCTCCGCAGGGCTGGGATCGCCGCGGCCATCGTTGGCTCGCCCGACCTGCTCCTGCTGGACGAGCCGACCGTCGGTCTCGACCCAGCGCAACGCCTCGACTTCCGCGAGCTCATCCGCTACCTCGCCCGCGCGGGAACAGCCGTAGTCCTCAGTACCCACTTGGTCGAAGACGTGGGCGCCGCCTGCGACACAGTCCTTGTCCTGCACGACGGCCAGGTGCGCCACAGCAGCGCACCCCAGCAGCTAGCAGAGCTGGCCACGCCCATGGCTCCCGGCGACAACCCCCTGGAACGCGGCTACATGACGGTACTCGGCGGCCAGTGGTCGGACGAGGGGGACGCAGCGTGAACGCGTATCGCATCGAACTGCGCCGCTCACCACTCCTGACGGCGCTGCCCGTGATGATCGTCGTCGACCTGGTGGTTCTCTTCGGTCGCACCCGCTACTGGATTGGTGTGTGGCCTGAGGCGAGCGTCGCGGCCCAGGTCGTCACGCTCTTCCTCGGACCCGCTCTCGCTGGTGTCTCAGCCTGGCAGGCGGGGCGCTCCTCCCGCGCAGGAATGCCCGAGGCCGTACTCGCCGCAGCCCGACCAGGCTGGCGAATCGAGTCTGCACGGCTGGCCGCGACCCTCACCCTCGGATTCCTCGCGTACGCGATTGGATGCTTGACGGCCGCGGCAATCTCCTTCGGCGAGGCAGGCCCTGGCTTCTTGTGGCCGTCCTACCTCCTGCTCGGCGCCTCCACTCTGGTGATCTTCGCGTCTGTGGGCCATCTAGCCGGCCGGTGGTGGCCTTCCGCCGCATTCACCCCAGCTATGTGTGCGCTGGGCTGCTTCGTCAGCATGTTGGCGCTGCCTTTCAAGCTTAACGTCCTGGCAGGGCCTCCAGACCAGCACCTTCGGCCCCTTCCTGTCGCCCTGCGGCTGCTGTTCGCACTCACTCTCGCAGCCGTGGCAGTAACGGCTCCGCCGCTGCGCAGGAAGGCCAAGCGCGAGATGTCACGGCACAGGACGCCCCTGCACATCCGCCGTGTCGCCGCCGGGTCAGCTGTCCTTTCCTTGATTGCGCTAGCTGCCATCCCTGCCGCTGGCGAGATGCGCGTTGATCGCCCCGCAACGGCGACAGAACCGGTGTGCGAGCGCGCCGAGGAGAACAGCCCACGTGTGTGCGTGTGGCCCGAGCACCGCAAGTACCTGCCAGAATTGATTCGCATGGCCCAGCGCTTGGATCATCCCCAGCCCTGGCTGAAGGCGCCGGATACGTTTCACGAGTTCGGACTGCAGCGGAGCGACATGGGTGACCGCGGGTTCGATATCGCCGAAGGACACGTGCGCACTGCGGCGATCGCCATGGCCGACCAGGTACTCACCGAGGCGCTAGGACGATGCATGCTCCCTCACAAGGAGAAGCGAGCCTGGCAGGCCATAGATAACATCCACCTCTGGCTTGAATACCGTTCCATGGGTCAAGACCCGGCTGTCGCGGACGGAGGACTTCACATGCAGGGTGTTGCCTCCGCCCAGCGCGTAGCCGCCCAAATTTCGCAGGCGCCTGAGGCCGAACAGCGCAAATGGCTCTACCAGGAACGCGGCCACATTCTCCAAGACCCCTCCTGGTGCAAGCCTGATGACTCGCGCTGACCTTTTCCGCTATGCACGAGTCCACCGGGCCGTGGCCATCCTGGCCGGTACCGGCGCTGTTGCCCTCCTGTCAGCCTTCTTCGGCGGTGTTCAAATCTCGCTACCCTCCATCGGCAGCGGAGGAGTCACCACCGGTGTGCCCTTCCGCCGTGAACTCCCCGTGCTGTCGGCTGTCTTTCTCGCGGCGGCGCTCGGTGGTGCGATGTCGACACACGAGGAAATGGGTACTTCAGCGATGCATCGTTACCGCGGCAAGTACTGCATGGTTCTGACCCTGACGGTTTGCATCTTCTCCTTCGGTGTTGAGGCCCTAGCAGTCGGCGTGGAGGCTGGAGCCGTCTTCGTTCGATCCCTCCTGATCTGGTTCGGTCTGGCGCTTCTATCGGTGCGGCTGCTCGGCAATCAGCTCAGCTGGGTCCTCCCCTTGGCATCGGCGTTCCTCTTGATCTGGTACCCACAGGAATGGTGGGACTGGACGTCCAACTCAACCACGGACCTCTTCAGCTGGGCAGTCGCAACGATCGCTTTGGCTGTCGGAGCGGCCGCGGCTACGGCCACCCCCTGGCGCAGGAAAACCTGGTCCTGTCGGTGAGTAGGCGGTAGACCGCCCAAGTTGTCACTTCGCGGCACCCTCGGTGCGCGCTGCCCGCGATCGGGTCGCTGGGGGGCATCGTGGGCGTGAACGCGGACAGGAACCGCTGGCCGCCGACGGAGCGGAATCCCTTCATGGCACGTTCGCGCTGCCGCGTGGGCTGATGACTGTTCTCCGCCCGGTTGTTCAGGCCCTTGTGGGAACGGTGTTCCGCCGAGGGCATGACCTCGCGGTGCGCCGCTCCGCAGGAACGGAGCTTGTCGGTGACGACCACCCGCGGCACCGTACGGGTCTTCTTCATCAGGCGGCGGAAGAAGCGTCCTGCCGCGGCCTTGTCCCGGCGGCTCCGCAGGAGGATGCCGAGCACGTTGCCGTCCTGGTCGACGGCCCGCCACAGGTACTTCTACTCTCCGTCGATCTTCACGAAGACCTCGTCCAGGTGTCACTTGTCCCCGGGCCGTGGCCGACGGCGGCGCAGTCCGTCCGCGCAGGCCTGACCGAACCTGGCGGACCAGCGGCGGATGGTCTCGCAGGAGACGATGACGCCGCGCTCGAGCATCAGCTCCTCGACCTCGCGGAAGGACAACGGGAAGCGGAAGTACAGCCACACGCAGTGGGAGATCACCTCCACCGGGTACCGGTGGCCCTTGCACGACGGCGACGCGGACGACACGAACAAATCCCTCCCCGGCACGACCAACCAGAAGATCATCCCACCCGGCCAGTCAACGTGACAGTGCCTCCGTCGCACTCCGAGCCACCCAACAACTCCTCCACAGCCCCTCCTTCACGTCCGGAACCGCACATTCCACTTGTCGCACCGCTACCCGAGGTTCTGAACACGTTGATGAAGCCACCAACCGCCCCCCTGCGTGACCGTGTTCTCGTCTGGCTGCTCCCGATGTCGTGGACTCTTGCTCTCGGCATGTGGGGGCTGTCCCGACAGGACAGTGTGTGGCGGGACGAGGCGGCAACCTGGCAGGTGGCCCAACGCTCCACGCCCGAGATATGGAACATGCTGGGGAACGTCGACGTCGTGCATGGGTGCTATTACCTGTTCATGCATGGTTTATTCGAATATTTCGGACCCAGCACCACTACCCTGCGGCTGCCTTCGGTGCTGGCCACAGGAGTGGCGGCGGTTTGTGTGGCAGTCATCGGCAAACGACTGGCAGGGATATGGGTGGGCTTGGCGGGGGGGCTGGCGTTCGGCCTTCTTCCGGCCGTGCAGTTCTATCTCCAGGAGGGCCGGCCATACGCACTGGTCGCGGCCGGAGCTGGGGTTTCGACCCTGCTGCTCGTGACCGCGCTCCAAGGCCGCGCCCGGCTGCCGCACTGGTTCGCCTACGGCGGCACTGTCCTGGCATGCGGGCTGCTGAACTGGCTCTCGCTGATGATCCTGCCGGCGCACCTGATCACGCTGCTCTGGACACGAGCCACACACCGGGTGTCCATACGCTGGGGAACCGCGTCCGCAGCCGCCACGACGTGCGTACTGCCACTGGTCCTCTTCAGTCACGGCCAGTCCGTACAAGTCTCATGGATCCCGCCGTTGACCTGGCACATGCTGATCGGACCGGCGATCCTTCTCCTGATCGGCGGCGTCGGAGCCGCACTGGACCGGCCCCGGGCACGCCAACTGTCCATAGCAGCCGTCGGACTGCCGCTGCTGGCTCTGCCACAGCTCGGGCTCGTAGGCCTTTCCCTGATCCAGCCACTCTTCCTGGACCGGTACATACTCTTCAGCCTGCTGGGGCTCGCACTGCTGATCGGTTCATCCATCGGATCGGCAATACAGGCAGCCAGCCCCAGGTTCCCAAGGGCATCGACGTGGATCCTCCCTGCGGTGGTCGCCCTCGCGATGATCGCGCTGCTACCGCAGTCACTGGCCAAACGCTCTCCGGCAAGCCGGGTGGACGACGTCCTGGCGGCGGCATCAGAAGTACGAAGCATGAAAGAGCCCGGAAATGCAGTGCTCTTCATCCCCTCGGCGCGGCGGGACACCAAGTCCGTCTCCCCCAACGCCTTCGCGGGACTGCGCGACATCGCTCTGACACAGAGCCCAGGGAAGTCCGGAACGCTCAAAGGCGTGGAAGCAGAACCGGAGAGGATCCGTACCGCAATGCTCGCACAGCAAAGGATCCTGCTGATATCAGACGCGTCTCAGGTGGCACGACCGGTCACAGCCAAGCGGGACAGACTGAAGTCCTCCGTGCTGGCGACGTACTTCACAGTGGTCGCGGACGAGCATGTCCGTGGCCGTAGGGTGACGGCGTATGAGCGACGCGCGCCAACCCTCTGACTCCCCGGCACACACGTTCCCAGTACTCCAGCAGTACTTCGCGGCTTGATCTGGGGAAACGTCGAGCGGTGGGAGTGAGCCTCTTCCCACCCGACAGGTGGGAGGATCGGCGCCCTGATGGCGGGCCCGCGCACGCTCCATCAGAGCCACCGTCGTGTCGTGCCTGGCGTCCGGCACTGACACTCCCCCGCCTCCTTCCGCACCGGGTCACCCGGCGGCCGGCAACGGCGATGAACTGCCGGGGTGTGACTCATGTGGACAGGGCAGGCAACAGCTCTCCGCCTTCCCTCGTCCGGGTGGGACCGCGCGTTTCCCCGAACTGCCCCAGCAGGCAGGGGCGTCGGTGACGGCATGCACCCGATCCACTAGCAACATCTGAGTGAGTCGGCCTGGTGGTCCTGGACATCACCGCCCCCGACGAAACCAAGTTGACCACGGTGATGACCGCCCTGCAAAAACAGTGGGCGACATCCGGCGTCACCACCGGGCAGCGGACTCCCGGACAGCCCGACATCCGGGCACGCGTCCACGCCGACACCCGTCGACCCGGCACCCACCCGTCACCAACCACGGGAAAGCCACCGCCGTGAGCACCGGAGACCGCTCGGTTACAAAGGCAGCTACCAGCGCGTTCACGCCTACCTGCGGGAGAAGCGCCTATCGCCTGGACCAGTGTCCGCCCGGCCGCCGACCCCGCGGACGGTCTCCGGGTGGATTCTGCGGCACCCAGATACCCTCGCACAGAGCGAACGACTCCGGCTCAAGGCGGTGCTGGCTCAGTGCCCGGAGCTGGACGCCCTCACCGGGCACGTCCGCTCCTTCGCCCGGATGATCACCGAGCGCAAAGGCGAACGTCTACCCGAATGGCTCGACGCTGTCCGGCAAGACGATTTGCCACCCAACCACACCCTGGCTGCAGGCATCGACCGCGACCGTGATGCCGTCGCGACCGGCCTCACCCTGCCCTGGAACTCCGACGTCGTCGAAGGGCACGTCAACCGGATCAAGATGCTCAAGCGCCAGATGTTCGGCCGCGCCGTCTTCACGCTGTTACGCAAGCGTGTACTTCTGGCCTAACTGATCGTTTCAGAATGCGGTTCGGAGTCGTCTCAAGCAGATGATGCTGCAGGCGAGTTGGAGCAGACCGAGATGGAGGTCGGCGCGTATCTCGTAGCGGATCCGAAGGCGTTTGAACTGGTGCAGCCAGGCGAAGGTCCGCTCGACGACCCAGCGGGTCCTGCCCAGGCCGGAGCCGTGCGGTGTGCCGCGACGGGCGATCTTCGGTGTGATCCCACGAGCCCGGACGAGGCGGCGGTACTTGTCGTAGTCGTAGCCACGGTCGGCGAACAGTCGCCGGGGCCGGTGGCGGGGCCGGCCGCGCAGGCCGCGGATGTGCGGTATGGCGTCCAGAAGTGGCATGAGCTGGGTGACGTCGTGGCGGTTGCCGCTGGTCAGAGCAACGGCGAGCGGGGTTCCGTGCCGGTCGACGATGATGTGGTGTTTGCTGCCGGGGCGTGCGCGGTCGACCGGCGAAGGTCCGGTGTGAGCCCCCCCTTGAGGGCCCTGACGTGCGAGCCGTCGATCGCAGCGTCGTCCATCTCCAGCAGGCCCTCTTTACGCAGTTCTGCCAGCAGGACTTCGTGGAGGCGGGGCCAGACTCCGGCTTCGGTCCAGTCCCGCAGACGCCGCCAGGCCGTCACCCCACTGCAGCCCACCTGCTCCGCAGGGACGTCCCGCCAGCTCACACTTTTGCGCAGCACGTAAACGATGCCCCGCAGAGCAGCACGGTCATCGGCCGGCAGCCGCCCGGGATACCGGTGCCGCCGAGGCGGACGAGGAGGCAGCAGCGGGGCTATGCGTTCCCACAGGTCATCGGGCACGAGATCAGCAGACACCCGGCAGATCCTGCCGACACAACACCCAACTGCCAAGCCAACACACCGATCTCATTCTGAAACGATCAGTAAGGCGCTGGCGTGGTGAGCATGAGATCACCGGACTCTACGCCGTGCCCTACGACACCGAGACCGAAGTCGGCGTCACCCGGTTTCCACTGGGGCGGTGGGTGCACCAGCAGCGGCGGGCGCAGCGGGCCGGTGAGCTCGACGCCCACCGCAAGGAACTCCTCGACCAGGAGGGCATGGTCTGGGAACCCGGCGACGAAGCATGGGAGACGAAGCTCGCCGCGCTCCGATCCTTCCACCGGGCCCACGGGCATCTGGCGCCGCGGCAGGACGCCGTGTGGGGCGAGGCGGACGACGACCTGGTAGCCATCGGGCAGCTCATGGCCAACCTGCGCCGGAAGGACGGCCTGGGCAAGGACCCGGGGCGCGCCGGGACACGCGGCGAGCAGCTGGCCGCCATCGACGAGGACTGGAACTGTTCGTGGCCGCTGGACTGGCAACGCCACTACCGGGTCCTCGCCGACCTCGCCGACACCGAGACCGGCGGGACCCTCCCCGACATCCAGGCCGGTGTCCTGTTCGAGGGTGACGATCTGGGGAAATGGCTGGCGCAGCAGCGGAAGGCGCACACCTGGGCGCAGCTGAGCGGTGAGCAGCAGGAGCGGCTCGGCGGGCTCGGTGTGACACCCGACGAGCCGGAACCCGCCCCGGTGACAGCACGCGTGGCGAAGGGGGCGGGTGGGTTGTCGGCGCCGTTCCGGCGGGGGGTTGCGGCCCTTGCGCAGTACCTTCAGCGCGAAGGGCACGAGCGTCCTGTCCCGAGGAAACACGAAGAGCCGGCCGAGGTCGACGGCCAGGAGCACGTCGTGAAACTCGGTGTGTTCCTCAGCAACGCCAAGAGCCGACGCGAACGCCTCACCCAGGAGCAGCGTGAGGCCCTCGCACAGCTCGGGATGGAGTGGGCATAACACCAGCCACGGCCCGTCGTTGCCGGCGCAGCCGTTGACCTGCCGTCCCAGTCGGTTGGACGGACATGTGTGCATGATTCCGCCCCGGCATGCGCGCAGCGCACGTCCGGGTACCAGTCGGTTAACGACGTGGCCGGCGATTGAGCGGATCGGCTCGTCACGCAGCGGGAGGTCACCTGGGTTGAAGGTGCCGTCATCGTCCGGGAAGTTTGGGGGCATGAGACTGCATGGGGACAGGATCGTGCTGCGTCCAGCGACCGATGGCGATTCCGAGATCCTCGCAAGGGTCGTACGAGAGCCGGAAGTCGCGGCGTGGTGGTCGCCTCCGGACTCCTACGAGGGCATGCTGGCCGTCGTTTTCGAGGGTGCGGTCATCGGTGCCGTCCAGTTCGACGAAGAGTTCGATCCCAAGTTCCGTCACGCCAGCATCGATATCTTCATGACGGCGATGTACCACGGGAAGGGGCTCGGTGCCGACACGGTGCGTACGCTGGCCAGGTGGCTGGTGCAGGAACGCGGTCATCACCGACTGACCATCGATCCCGCCGCAGCCAATACCGCGGCGATCCGCTGCTACGGGAAGGTCGGGTTCAAGTCCGTGGGCATCATGCGAGCGTACGGGTGACCACCGGACGGGGGCCTGGCAGGACGGGCTGCTGATGGATCTGCTCGCGGACGAGCTTTCCTGACCCGGTCGGCCCGCCCACGCTTCGGGGCGTGACGTGACAAGGGCCGCGCGGGTTCTTCGGGTGAAAGGACGAAGTGGGCCCGTGCGACCTTGTCGGATCCTGCCCTTCGGTGGTATCTCCCGGGGGGGTGTAGCGGTCAGTTCGTTGAGTCGCCGGCTAGGCGCGCGGCGCGTTCCTGTTCTATGGCGCGGTGCAAGTGCCACAGGGTCACTGCGGGAAGCAGGCCGCCGAGCCGGGCAGCCGCCTTCAAGTCCTCCACCGCACCCGTCAGGAAAGTCTTGGCTGTGTGCCCGGGCTCGTCGGCCCGGGCGGGAGCATCAGCGGCGGCCGCTCCGAGGAGATCGGCCAGCTCGGCGATCCCCGGATCTTCCGGCACCGCCCTGCCCCACCTCGCGGCCGCGTCACCGAGCTGAGCAATACGACGGTCGCGCCTGGCTGCCAGGCGTAAGGAGATGTCCCCGTTGTTCACAGAGACATCGTCCCCCACCGTCCGAACACGAGAACACAAAACCGCCAGCAGACGATGGCCCGATCCGGGGCGGGCCATCGGACCTCGGCACACGGCCCCTCCCGCCCGGGCCGCATGAGCAGCGCGAATCCGGCCCCGACCAGCCAGCTCGCCGACCTTGACGCAGAGCGGACCGGTACGCGAACGGGACTGGCTACCTGCCATCCCGCAACACTGCACGGGAGTGGCTGTTGCCCCTGCAGGAACGACGACCGGAGCCACACCAGCCCAGCCCCGCAGGCCCCACAACCAGGCCACATACCGAGGACAAGTGAGACTGCACATCGCCCAACCCACCTGCGCACCCTGCCGCAGCAACCAGGAAAGCCAAGGCCACCGAGCTCGGTCGTTCCCGTGCTGCGCAGATCGGATGAGCACCCCCACCCCGAACACGGGCAGTCATACTACGAAGCCCCAGTTCAGAAACCCGCTCTCTACGCAGATCCACAGATCGGCGGCAGCCAGGCCCTCGCCGGGCTCGGGGTGGAATGGGCGTGACACCGGCCATGGTCGGTCGTTGAACCGGCGGAACACGTCACAGTGCACCGCGAGACCCCGGGCGCCATCGCCCGGGGTCGCGTGCTGTGTCGGCGCCGCCGACATCACGGGGTGCCGTCCGGGGTGTCCGGGTGGTTCAGGCGGCCGAGTGTTTCCAGCAGGTGGGCGACGCGGCCGGACTCCGGGGCGTCCTGGACCGCTGCGGCCTCGGTGAGAACATCCTGACGGATGTCCGGCGGTGCGTCCCGCCAGTGGGCCGCCAGCTGATCGAGGCGTGCGGTATCGCCCGGCTCCGGGTCGGGCAGCCGTTCCGTCAGATCTCCTCCGGCCCAAGGTCCCGGACCCAGCGCCACCGGCCCGTCGTATCGGGTGCGTACAGGGACCGGCCACCGGGGTGCTCTCCGTAGTCGCTGATGATCGCGGTCCAGGGATCCGGATCACCGGTGTCCACCGGCACCACCCACCCATCGAGCGGCCCGCCGTACAACTCGACCTCGGTCATCGTGTCGTCCACCACCTCACCGTACGAGGCAGACACCCCCCTCAGGTGAGCAATCCAGCCAGGAAGGCGAGTCCGGAGCGGGTCGGCACCCCTGGAGTGCCGCCGCTCCCGGAAACCCGCCGCACCACTGGTGTGCCGCACTGGGGCCTCGGCTTCATTGACCCGAATTGCTGCGCCGGAGTGGGGTGTTGGGATCGAATACAGGTATGCCTTCCACGCCTGCCCGCGCCCGCGGTTACGCCGTACCACCCGTCTCACTGCCCGTACCTCCGTAGGCCTGGGAGCAGGCTCCACCCGGCCACCAGACACTCCCCCTCCCACTCCCGCTGACCCTGCCCCTGACCCGGCCCCGGCTCCGGCTCCGGCTCCGGCTCCGGCTCCGGCTCCGGCTCCGGCTCCCGGGGAACGTCCGGAGGCCCTGGACTGGGCGCGCCGGATCGAGTTGTTCACTGTCGTGGTCGCCGCTGTCGTGGCGGTGGTGGGTCTCTGGTACTCGAACGTTCAGACCAGGCAGGCCAATGAGCAGGCCCGCCAGGCGACCACCCAGGCGCGGGATGACCGGGCGCTGGCGAAGGAGGGGCAGATCACCGACCGGTACACGGCGGCGGTAGGGAATCTCGGTGAGGACAAGATGGACGTGCGGCTGGGCGGCATCTACGCCTTGCAACGGATCATGCAGGACTCCCACCGCGACCAGCCCACCATCGCCAACGTCCTCGCCACCTACATCCGCACCCACGCCACCAAACCCCCGCCCGAAGGCCAGGACGTCCCGGCCGACGTCCACGCCGCCCTCACCATCCTCGCCACCCGCGACACCAAACAGGACAGCACCTTCCGCCTCGACCTCCACGGCGCCAAACTCCCCAGCATCGCCCTCACCGTCAGACTGGTGGCACTACACGGCGCGGACCTGCGCGACGTGGACCTGAGCGGCGCGCAGCTGCATAGCGCGGACCTGCGCGGCACGGGACCTGACGAAGCGGCAGATTGACTCAGCCTTCGCCGACAGCGATACACAGATCGATTAGCACCTGCCGTGCTTCCCGCCGGCTGTGACCACGATCGTGACCGGACCGGTAACAGGGCCGCTGCGACCACCCCCGGCAGGGCCGACCCGTGGATGCCGGGGTCGTCGGGTACCTGTCCGCCCCACGGCGCTGCCGCTTCAACGAGCTGGGTGACACGGCGGCCGTGCCCGGACGCACGCGCGGGGAGCACAGCCTCTGCGTCCAGTCGTCGGTGTCGCTGCACGAGCCGGCCGTGGAGAGCGCGGGCAGCAGTGACCGCGCGGACGCGTTCCGCGCGTGGAACCGGCCGAGCACACTCGGAAGGATCGACCGGCGGATCTCGGGGCGCGTACGGCGGGTGTGAGCCGCCCCTTTTTGATCACGTGTGTCCGGCGGGTACAACCCTTGGCCGGATCCGGCTGTCTGTACGGGAGCAGATCAACTGCATTCGAACGCGCAGTGACCATCGGGGGAACATGCCCGGGACGTTCCCGCGCACTCTCCCTTAGGAGTCCCGCGTGGCAGCCCGCACCCTCGGTACACGCCTGGTCCTCGCCATCACCGTGGCATCCGCCGTCGCCAGCCTGCCCCACGTCGCCCATGCGGCCGTGCCGTCCGGCCCCGTACAGGCGACGACCGCCCCCGCCGGGCCGCAAGACGACTTCAACGGTGACGGGTACGATGATCTGGCGTTCTCGGCGCCCGGGGCGACGGTCAACGGTTTCGCCGGTGCCGGATTCGCCGGAGTGGTCTACGGGTCGAGCAGTGGCCTGAAGACCGCCACCAAGCAGGTCCTCACCCAGGACTCGGCCGGCATCCCCGATGTCGCGGAGACCGGGGACAGGTTCAGCAGCACGCTCGTCTCCGCCGACCTCGACAAGGACGGATACACCGACCTGGTGGTCGGCTCGGCGGGTGAGGACGGTGTCGGCGTGGACGCCGGGACGCTGACCGTCGTATGGGGTGGTGCGGCCGGGCTTTCAGGTGGCGCCACACTCCTGCTGGGCACCCCGTACAGCGAGGTCGGCAGCGAACTGACCGCGGGCGACTTCAACGGGGACGGGTCCAAGGACCTCGCCACGTTCGTGCACGACGACCTCCAGGTCCTGACGGGGCCGTTCACCCGCGCCGGAACCGCGACCTCCGCCGCCCTGACGCCCTATGCCACCCACCGGTGGTTCGAGCTCAGGGCGGGCGATGTCAACGGCGACGGGCGAGACGATGTCGTGGGTGTCTCCCACCACGACAGCGAGGACGACCTGCGGATGGTATCCGTCGCTGCGGGCAGCCCCACCGGTCCAGGTCGCTTCAGCGTGGCGACCGGAGCCGACGGGCACCGGCTGGAGGCCGGGGAGAAGCTCGCCGTCGGCAACGTGAACGGCGACGCGTACGCCGACATCATCGTGGGCCGCCTCGAAGGCTACGACAGCGACGTCGACCACCCCCTCTCGCTCGGCGGCCTGATCACCTATGTGCCGGGCAGCGCCGCGGGCGCCCAGGGCACCAAGGCGAAGGTCTTCAACCAGGACTCCGCGGGCGTGCTCGGTGTCGCCGAGCGCGGCGACCTGTTCGGCCAGTCCCTCGCCATCGCCGACACCAACGGGGACGGCTACGGGGAGGTCGCGGTCGGGGTGCCGGGCGAGGCGCTCGGCACGGTCGCACGGGCGGGCGGGATCGTGATCCTGCCGGGCACGGCGGCCGGTCCGACGGGCACGGGTTCGACGGGCTTCAACCAGACCACCGAAGGCATCACCGGGACGGCGGAAGCGGGCGACCTGTTCGGCGGTGCGGCCGCGTTCGTGGACGGCGACAAGGACGGCCGCGCCGAACTGGCCGTGGGCGCACCCGGCGAGAACGCCGGTGAGGGTTCCCTCTGGGTCGTTCCGTCGATGAAGACCGGAACCGGCTCCTTCACGTTCGGCCACGGCACGCTGGGCACGGTGGCGGTCAAGGCGGCCCTGGGGTCGTCCTTCAGCCGCTGAGTCGCGCGACGCCGCCCCCGGCCTCCTGGGGCGGGTCCGGTGGCGGTGGCGGAAGCCACCGCCACCGTCGGTTCGGGCCGTACTCCGGAGACCCGCCCTGACCCGCGCACCCATACGGCACGGGCTACCCCGACCCTATCCAGCACGGCCGCCGCAACGGCGGCTTCGGCGCCCAGCGCATGGTCGCCACCGTGGTCGTAGTGATGCAGCGGGGCTGCCCGTCAACGATCCGTGCGGGAGACCCGCTCCAGCGCTTCTCCCGGCTGGCTTCGTACACGGCAAGCAGCAGCGTTTCGACAGCAGTTTGGACGGCACCACGACCGGCGGTGCTTCCCGGATGCTCACGGCTTCGGGAGACAGCGCAGCCGGTCGGGAACCTCAGCGCTCAAAGCGGTCCCGCCCGACACCCGGACGCGGGATACCGTCCAGGCCGACGACGTTCACGACGCGGGCCTCACCCGGAACGGGCGGGTCGGGGACCGGGGCTGCGGAACCCCGCTCACCGGAACACCATGCGTCGGAGTCCGAGGCCTCGCGGACGCGGGCCGATGAGGTGATGCCCTTTCAGTCCTTCCGCGCGTCACTGCCCCGACCCCGCGCCGGGGACCGGAGGATGGGCGGGCTGCGTCCGGGTTCCAGTCCCTGTTTGGCGTCAGCCCCGGAGGTTCCCGGGACGACGCCGTCACGCCGCTCGCCCTGGGAGCCCCCGGCACCCGCACCCGATCGTCGAACGGTTCGCCCTGCGCGACGCGGACGACGGGATTTCCCGCCCGCCGAGCGGTCCGCTGGGCACGACCGGATATCTGGCAGCAGGACCGCCTGAACAGAACTCCCGGAGTATGCCCGGGGTCTGCCGGTGGGGGCGGGGCCACAGCTCTCGGGCCGCAGCCAGCGGCTACGGCTTCGAGGTACCGCGGCGGTACTCGGCGTTGATCCGCTGGGCTTCCTCCAGCTGGTCCTCGAGGATGACGATGCGGCAGGCCGATTCGATCGGGGTGCCCTGGTCGACGAGTTCCCGGGCGCGGGCGGCGATGCGCAGCTGGTAGCGGGAGTAGCGGCGGTGGCCGCCCGCGGAGCGGAGTGGGGTGATGAGGCGGGCTTCGCCGATGGCTCGGAGGAAGCCCTGGGTGGTGCCGAGTATTTCGGCGGCCCGGCCCATGGTGTAGGCGGGGTAGTCGTCGTCGTCGAGACGGCCGAACGAGTCGTCTGCTGTCACTTGCACCTCTCATGGAACGCGTGGAGGGGCCCGGGTGCCATGTGGCACCCGGGCCCCGAAGGAACTGCTACACCATCAGCCGGCCCTGCTGTTGGCCCGGCCTTCTTGTTCCGCACCGGCCCACGGGGGATGAGGGCGTGTGCGGGGATCGCGGTTGCTTGACCGGAGACCACCTCACTATCGATGTCCTGCGGTACCCGGGCCCAAAACTTCCGCCCGGGCGATCCTGATGGCGGTCAACTCCTCCGTTCTTCCCTCTGGGATCAATCACTTACCTACTGCTTTGTTGCGTACTGCTGGTGATGCGAACTGCTCGGTGGCCTGCGGTAGCGCCACTCTTCGGCAGCCAGCCCCGTCGCCCGTGATGCGTCTTCTCTGGCTTGGAACCCCGCTGCCGAACCTCCCGGTGCGTACGCCCGCAGCCGACGCCTTCACCGAGGTACCGCTCCTGGTCATGCTGCTGCGTGATGCCACTACGTGAACTGCTCACGGCGGCCCCTGACTACTGCGGGCCACCCGGTCCGGCCGTCAGTCCCGTCGCCTTCCTGCAACCACCCTGGCTCCGGAACTCCACCACCGCACCGCCCTGCGAACTACAACTACGGGTACTGCTGCCCGGCAGTTCGTTTCTGCCGGGCCCTGCTCGATCTCGGCTACGAGAGAAACCATAACCACACCACCACCCAATGTCTACCCTGGCCAACATAGATTTTCGCGAGCCCGAAACGAAGACAACCTCCCCCCTCCTCGACCAGGAGGGGATGGTGTGGTGCCATCGATGAGGACTGGACTGCCCGTGGCCCCCTGGACTGGCAACGGCACCACCGGGTCCTCGCCGATCTCGCCGACACCGAGGCCGGTGGATCCCTCCCCGACATCCAACCCGGCGTGCTCTTCGAGGACGACGATCTGGGGAAGTGGCTGGGCACAGCAGCGGAAGGCACACACCTGGGCGCAGCTGAGCGGTGAGCAGCAGGAGCGGCTCGGCGGGCTCGGCGTGACACCCGACAAGCCTGTCCGCCCCGGTGAAGGCACACGCGGCGAAGGGGGCGGGTGGGTTGTCGGCGCCGTTCCGGCGGGGGCGCGGCGCTCGCGCAGTACCTCCAGCGAGAAGGGCACGAACGGCCGGTCACCGGGAAGCATGAGGAGCACGTCGTGAAGCTCGGTGTGTGCATCAGCAACACCAAGAGCCGCCGCGACCGGCTCACCCAGGAACAGCGCGAGGTCCTCGCCGGGCTGGGGATGGAGTGGGCGTAACACCAGTCATGGCCGGTCATTGAACCAGCAGAACGGCACTGCGCAGAGAGCGCCTGGGCGAAGCGCCCAGGGGTCTCGTGCTGTCGGCTGCGGTGACCGGTGGCTTTGTTCAGGTGGTCGCGTCGCCGGGGGCGGCCTGGAGGCGGTCGAGGCGGTCGTAGAGGGCGCGGATGAGGCGGGCCCGGTTCTGCACACAGTGCAGGGTGCCCTGGTGGGGTGTGCTGAGGCGGCGTTGGGCTTCGGCGAGGAGGATCTCGGCCAGGGCGCGGGGCCCGGTGTCCTCGTCCAGGATGTCGGCGTGGTGGCGGACGTCGGTGGCGACGGCGCGGGCGTGACCGGTCAACTGCAGGGCGATCTGCTCGAAGTCGTGCGGGGTGAGGGCGGCCGGGTCGGTCCAGGACAGGACCGCGGCGACCAACCGCTCGTAGGGGGCGCGGTCCAGGGGTAAGTCCGCTCCGAACAACCCGTGCGGGTCGTGAAGAACAGTGTGCGTGTTCGGTTTCATCAGCCCTCACCCCGGGGATCTCGCGAAGTCGCAGGCGGCCGGGTCGCCACCTGATGATCATTCGCCGCCGCCATCCCCACCGGATGGGTCTCCCCCTCGAATTGCAACCCTATGCAACCCCCACGCACCACTCCAGACCAGGAACCGCCGGAGCGGACACCGGCCCGGCCGGGCGGTGCGGGACACCGGGACCAAGACCTGGCGGGACAAGCTCCCCGAGCGCAAGGTGCCGCCCTGAACGTCTTCCTCGATTACTCCCAGGGATTCCCCTATACGAAGTACGCAGCAGGCCATGAGCCATATGGCTGGAGACAGATGAAGGCCGATTCCCTGAGCCAGGGTGAGGTTCCTGATTGCGTGATCTGGTCCTAGAGAAACCCATCATCGCAGGTCACAAGGCATTCTTCGTTTCCGGAGAAGCTATCCACAGGCATCATGCAGGTGGATCCGGGTTCAGCGGATCGGACTCGTTCCTTTCCGCTCGGCAGCCGTCCGCAGCCGCGCCTGAGCCAGTTCCACGGCTGCGTCGGTGGTCGTGATGCCCGTTCGGCGGGCCTGGGCGATCACTTCGGCCACCCGTGCGCCGACCTGCCGGACCCGTTGTTCGGCCTGCGTACGGTCGTGGCCCAGGATTTGTTCTTCGAGGAAGACCAGCCCGCCGACGTTCACGCAGAAGTCGGGTGCGTACAAGATTCCGCGTGCCGACAGCGCGGCGGCATGTTCGGGCGCGGCGAGCACGTTGTTGGCACCGCCGGCAATGATGCGGCAGCGCAGCCCGGGCAGGGTGGCGTCGTTCACCACCGCGCCCATGGCGCAGGGCGCTAGGACATCGCATGCGGTGCCCACAACCGTCGAGGGGTCGACGAGGCGCGCCCCGAAGCGTTCCGCGACACCGGCACCCCGTACGGGATCGACATCGGCGACCACCAGTTCGGCAGACTCGGCGGCGAGCAAGCGGACGAGTGCGGAGCCCACGTTGCCGACGCCCTGTACGCACACCCGCACCCCGGCCAGACTGCCGTCTGAGCCGTCGGCGCGCAGGCAGGCGCGGATGCCCTCGAGCACGCCGAGCGCCGTCATGGGCGACGGGTCCCCGCTGTCGCACACGGGTGACGCCTCGCGTCCGATCACCCTGAGGTCGGCCTGGGTCGTGCCCACGTCGTTGACCGGAATGAAACGGCCGCCGAGTGTGGCAATGAACCGGCCATGGGCTCGCAGCAGTTCCTCCGTCTTGTCATGAACCGGGTCCCCGATGACGATGCTCCAGCCACCGCCGAGATCGAGTCCGGCAGCCGACGCCTTCAGAGTCATGACCCGCGCCAGCCGCAACGCGTCCTCCAGCGCCGCGTCTTCGTCCTGATAGGGGTGCATCCGTACGCCACCCAGCGCCGGCCCGAGCGTTGTGTCGTGCACGACGATGACGGACCGCGAACCGGTTCGCGCGTCGTGGTTGAACAGAACCTGCTCGAAGCCGTCGGCACTGCGCCGTCCGAAGACAGTCGCGTCGTGTCCTGAGGCCATCATCGAACGACACTTCCAAACTCGGACGGGGGCCGGCAGCCCAGGGAGGCCAGTTGGGCGAGGCCTTCGGCGGTCCGGTCGGGCAACAGCAGGAGGGTGCAGGCGCGTTCGAAGGCGGCGTCGATATTCTCCCATCCTGCGAGCGATTCCCGCAGGGCGTCCTGGTCGCTGTGGAGCCGGCCGGCCGCGCGCGCAAGGCAGGCGGCGGCCCAGGCGTTCTCGGCGCCGGCGGGCGCAACGGCGGCGAGGTGTTCGCGGGCGTCCG
Organism: Streptomyces sp. NBC_00654; assembly: GCF_026341775.1. Lineage (NCBI taxonomy): Bacteria > Bacillati > Actinomycetota > Actinomycetes > Kitasatosporales > Streptomycetaceae > Streptomyces > Streptomyces sp. NBC_00654. The sequence goes on from NZ_JAPEOB010000006.1 coordinate 63,502, forward strand.
GGAGTCCGGCGACCACGGCGGTCTCGGCAGCGATGGCCCAGGAGTAGGCGTCGTAGAACTGATGGGGCGCCTGCGGCCACGGCGGCGCCGCCGCGAGGTCCACAGCGGCGGCAAGAGCGTCACCGACCGCCCCTGTGTGCAGGGCGACTCGAACCTCGGCGAAGGCGGCGAAACTCGCCGCGATACCGTGCGGATCCCAGGGCTCGGCCATACCGCGGGCACGGTCACGCCATTCCCGGTGCAGCCGGTCGTCCTCGCCACTGCCGCGCAGGCCCTGGACCAGAGCGGCGGCGTGCACGGCCGGAGCCATCCAGCGGGCGGTGGGCCGTCCGGCCCGCTCCCAGCCCTCCCACATGAGGGCCGCGTAGTCCAGCGCCTCGTCGAACCTGCCTGACAGCGCCAGCGGTGCCACGCTCTTGCTGGCCCTCATGTAGAGGCCGCTGAGCGGATCGTCCCAGGCCCGACGGGCCGCCGTCACGGCGCGGGGCAGGTCGCCGGCGGCCACGGCGACGAGCGGCACCACGTGCAGGGTGTCGATGATCTCAAGGCCGATGCGGGGGTCGTGCCGGGGCAGCCGGTCGAAGAGCCGCAGCCGTTCGTCGCTCAGGCTGTGGGCTTCGCGGAACCGGCCGGTGACGCCGTAGCCGCTGCACACCGCGTCGATGGCCCCGGCGATCAGTACCGGGTCGGCGGCGGCCCGCGCGGAGTCCAGTGCCGCCCGGGCCAGTTCGGCGGCCGGCGCGGTCTTCTGGCCGGTCGCGTTCCAGGCCTCGGCTGCCGCCACGTACGCGACGACGAGCCGGTCCTCAGGCGGCGCGAGGCGTTTGGCCTCCTCCAGCAGCTCGCGCAGCTCCTCGTACGGCACCAGGTCGGTGAATGTGGCGGGAAAACGGCTTCCGATGCAGGCGGCGAAGGAGAGCGCGACGGCCTGTGCGGCCGCGTCGTCGGCGGTGGCGGCGTACTCGGCCGATGCACGCAGCAGCGGATAGGCCAGGTCGCCGCGGTGCTCGGCCATGGCCACGTCGGCCGCAGCCCGCAGGTCGGCCGCTGCCTCGGAGGGGCCAGGCGCAAGGGCACCGGCCGTCCGGAAGTGCGCCCGGGCCTCCACGAGGAACTGCCGGGCGTAGCAGAGGCGGGCCAAAGCTCGGGCCAGTCGGTGCGGCTCGGGCGCGGGGTGCGCCCCGGCGCCGTCCAGTGCCGCGCGCAGGTCGTCGGCGAGCTGGTCGAACCGAGCCTGCGAGAACTGGCCCAGCCGGTCGGACCGGTCTGCTCCGGCTGCGGCCCGCTCCAGCTCATGGGCGGTAGCGGTCGCCCACGCCAGGTGGCGGGCACCGCATTCCGCCGCTTCGCCCTCGGCGCTGAGCCGTTCCAGCGCCACGGCCCGTACGGCGCCCGGCATCCGCCAAAGACCGGTGCTCGTGCCACGGCCGCGTACGAGCAGGGCGCGGGCAGCGAGCCGGTCGAGGAGCGCCACAGTGCTGGCGGCGTCGGGGCCGTCGCCGACGGCGTGGGCCGACGCGGCGTCGAATCCGCGCAGAAACACGCCGAGCCGCCGGAGCAGTCGGCGCTCGTCGGCGTCGAGCAAGCTGTAGCTCCACTCGATGGCCCGCTCCGTCGCCTCGCCGGGCGCGTGGCGGTCGTCGAGAGCGGTTCCGAGCGACCGGGCGCGGGCGGCGGCCAGTTCGATGGCCAGTGGTACGCCGCCCCATCGGGAGCACTCCTGCACAGCGAGCCGCCGGTCGCACCCGGATTCCCGGGCGCGGTCCAGGAAGAGCGCTACTGCCCCGGTCGCCTGCTCCTCGGTCACGGGCAGCGGCTCCACCTTCAGTACGTGTTCTCCGGCGAGCCCCAGAGGTCCGCGGCCGGTGGTCAGCACGACGAGCCCCGGGCAGCCGTCAAGAAGCCGGCTGATCAGGCCCGCGACCGCGTCGGGGAAGTGCTCGCAGCCGTCGACCACGAGCAGGCAGCGGCCCTGGCCGAGCCGCTCCTGCAGCGCCTGTTCCAGGGGTTGCCCCGGCCGCTCGGTCACCCCCAGCGCGGCCGCCACAGCCTGGGCGAGGAAGTCCGGGCGTACGGGGACGAGTTCGGCGAAGCCTCCTCCTGCAGGAAACTCCTTCACCGCCTCGGAGGCAACGGCGGCGGCAAGCCGGGTCTTGCCCACACCGGCGAGGCCGGTGAGGGACACCAGCCGTTCTGGGCCCAGCGCCGCGCGGACGGCCGCGCGTTCGGCCGCCCGCCCGACGAAACCCGTCTCCCACTCCGGCAGACCTGGCAGAGCTTCTGGCGCCTCAACGGCGGAGTCCATCGGGGTTCTCCTCCTCGTGAAATTCAGCCTGCTGCGAGCGCCGCAGGTTCGCCGCGGGCGGGCCAGGGGTTTCGGCGGCAAGGTCCGCGTCCGCCGGGGAAGCATCCTTCTGTGCGGACGTACGCTCTGTGCGCGCAGTACGGCGCGAGATCGCGACGCCCGCCAGACACAGGGTTCCGCCCGCCAGGGCCGGCAGGGTGGGCACCTCGCCGAGCGACAGCCACGACATCAGCACGACGACAACCGGCACCAGGTAAGTCGTGGCTGCCATCTTCCCAGCGGTCGTGCGCGCCAGCGCGTAGGCCCAGGTGTAGAAGGCCAACGCCGTCGGGAACACGCCCAGGTAGACCATGCCGAGCGCGGCGCGCGCCGGCGCTGCCGCCAGGTCGTGGACCAATGCGCCGGCGAACGGCAGGCACGCCACCGCGCCGACGGCGCAGCCAAAAGTGGTGACCTGAAGCGCGGAGGCATGGCCGAGAGCGGGCTTCTGGGCCAGGACCCCGATGGCGCAGCCGACGGCGGCGAGCAGGCAGAGCAGTACACCGAGCAACGGCGCCGGACCCGCGTTCGAGCCGGTCAGACCGACCACGCCGGCGCCCGCGAAGGCCAGTGCCACGCCGGTCATCAGCCGCGCCGGGAATCCCTCGCCCAGCAGCCAGCCACCGATCAGCGCGACCAGGATCGGGCCGATGTTCACCACGAGGGACGCGGTACCCGCGTCGACCTGCTGCTCGCCCCAGTTCAGGGCGACGAAGTACACCCCGAACCACAGCACTCCGGAACCGAGGATGCCGGGCCACGCGGCGCGCGGCGGCAGCCCCTCGCCGCGTACGGCCAGCAAGGCGCCCAGCACCGCCGAGCCGACCAGTAGCCTGCCGAGCGCGAGCGCGCCCGGGGAGAAGTGCGGCGCCGCGTCGCGGATGACGACGAACGCCGAGGCCCACAACAGCACCGTGATCCCGGCCGCGAGCAGCGCCCGCCGTTCGTCGTCTCCGCGTACCGTCACTGTCCGGATGCTCATGGACCACCGCTCTCTCGTACCGTGTTCTCGGGTTGCGACTCACTTCGTGGCGGGCGTCGTCCTGCTCGGCACCGCGGCGAGGACCAGGATGGTCGCGGCCGCGGAAACAGCGGCGAAGACCGGCCACACCAGATGTCCGAACTGGATGAAGAGCAGGCCTCCGACGACCGGGCCGACGGTGGTGCCAGGCTCCAGGTGAACTGGAAGCCACCGATGTGGTGGGCCTTGAGGCCGGCCGGGCCGGCGATCCCTGGGTATGCCATGGCGGCCGGGCCGCCGGTGATCTCGCCGAGCGACCAGATCAGGTGTACCAGAGAACCGCCACGTCCCTGGCCCGTACGTCCAGTGGCAGCGTGGCGAGATACTGGGCGTACACCATGGCGTAGAGCAGCGTGGCCAGCAGGTACAGCACATGGCGCCGGTCGCGCAGCATGGCCCGGTAGCCGCCCCGGCCGACCTCCTTCTCCCCGGCGGCTCCCGCACCGGGTTCGGGCGGTGGCGGGCGTCGTACGGGCCGAGCGCGGCGGGAGGGTGCTCCATGCGAAGACCGCGCAGTTGCGACGGTGGCGCCGAGGCCGAGGCCGAAGCGGTACATCGCGAAGATCATCACCTGCCGGTTGGCGAGGGTGAGATCGGAGAGCGGAGTGGCCGAAGCAGGGCGGTAGAGCCGGCCCACCGGACCGACCAGCGCCACAGCGACCAGAATCAGGCCGTACGAGGGAAGGTAGATCATGGCGGCCGTGACCACGCTCGCGCTCACCATGCTGATGACGCCGCCGAGGCGGTTGACGAACACCCCGATGAGCAGGGTCTTCGCGCGAGCGGGGCCTGCCGGAAGGTGGCTCCCACGGCGACTTCCTCGCCCCGGGGACCACCTCCTGGGTGACGCCGCTCATGTGCGTCCGCCGGTGATGACGCGGACACAGGCGCGGACGCGCTGTTCGAAGGCGTCGAGTGCGTCGGGCGTGGGCGCGTCGATGAAGAAGGTGACGGACCGGTCGTCGGAGTTGGACAGTGGTTCCAGCAGGCTGCCGCGATTCTTGAGAACCAGTACGGCACGCAGGGTCGGCGGGTCGTCCACGGCACCGGGCTTGATCTCCGGCCAGACGCCGCTGTCGCTGATCCACTCGGGTCGTACTCCCGGCCAGTCGACGACGACGTCCTCCAGCGTCCCGGGATCGTGCTCCAGGTAGACCTGTCGCGTCCAGCGGCGGGGTGCTGGGTAGGTGGCGGATTCGCCGAGCGCGATGCGGAGAATCTCTGGTTCCAGGGGGCGGCCGGTGGCGAGCTGGTAGAGCACCAGCAGTCCGTCGCCCGGTGTACGGGCGGCTACTTCCATCAGGAAGGGGCGTCCGTCCTCGCCGACCCGCCACTCGGAGTGGGTGATCCCGTCCTGGAACGCCAGCCCGTTCAGCAGCCGCAGGTTGGCGTCCAGCAGGGTGTCGTCCAGGTCGGCGCGGGCGCTGGGGACGCTGTGGGCGAGTTCGACGAAGGTTTGGGTGTGGCTGTCCGTGGTGTCTTTGCCGGTCACCGACGCGAAGATCACCCGGCCGCCCTGGACGAGGCTCTCGACGGAGAACTCCGGGCCGATGACCTTCTGTTCGACGAGTACGACCTCATGGTCCGGGTACGTGGCGAGCTGTCGGCGCAGTGTTGTCAGGTCGGTGACGGTCCCGACGCCGGAACTGGAGGCCCGCGAGGCGGGTTTGACCACAGCGGGGAAGCCCACCGAGCCCAGGTCGGCGGTGTCGCGTTCCCCGGCCGGGATGGTCAGTGAGGCGGGGCTGAGTTCGGGGAGGTACCACCGCTGCAGGAACTTGGCGCGACTGGCGCGACTGGCCCGCAGGCCGGGTGAACGAACCCCGAGGCCGTCGGCGAGCAGGCCGGTCGGCTCGGCGAGGTAGTCGCCGACTGCGTACGCGCCGACGATCGTGTAGGTGTCGCGCCAGGCGGCGGTGCGAGCGACGGCGCCGGCGACGAAGGCGCCCTGGACGGTGAAGTCCCCGGTGACGTAGGCGATGTCGGTGATCTGCGAGGCGGGGTTGGATGTGTCGGCCATCGCCTCGGCGGCCTGTTCCCGGTAGGAGTCGGCGGTGATGACGAGGATCTTCAGGCCACGCCGGGAGAGTTCGGTCAAGTACAGCGGGTTGCGGCGGATCACCGGGAAGGAGCCGGTCAGGATGAACGCCCTGGCTTTGCCGTCAGAACGGCCGGACGCGGGCGCGGCTTGAGTCATGTCTGCGTGATCTCCTGGGTCGGTGCCTGGTGGGGCGCCTGCTCGGGCGCCTTCGGACTCGGTGCCTGCTCAGGTGCCCCGGTTCGGTGCCTGAGCCGGTGCGGGGCTCTCGTCGTACCGCCAGCGGACGCCGTGCGCGCCGAGGAAGTCCAGCCACCGCCGGGCGTCCTGGCCGTCCTGGGCGGCCAGCCGCAGGCCGGCGGGGCGTCGCCGTCGAGGATCCGCGCGATGGACGCGTAACTGCTGCACGCGAAGTGCGCGTTCCGCTCGGTGCACAGCCGCAGCAGCACCGGGTGCTCGGTGGCGGGGAGCATCGACACGACGACGTCGCCAGCGCGGAGTTCCCCGGCGAGCCGCGCCGGATCGTACGCTCGGACAGCGGAATGACCGGTCATGCCGAGCCGGGAGAGGCAGCTCTGGGCCCTGTCCTCTGTACGGCCCCAGACCACGACCGTACGAGCCGTGCCGGCCAGCACCCACAGGCCGCTGCCCGTGGACAGGCCGGTGCCCACCCAGTGGACGGTTCCGCTGGCCTCGGTGATCGGTTCAGGCATGGATTCGCTCCGTTCCCAGTCCGTTCGCCACACATGCCGCGTGGAACGCCCGCAGGGCGCAGCCAGGGCGCTCCGGGCTCCCTCAGTGCGCAGCCGCCGTCGAGGTACTGGGCAAGCGGAAACGCTCGCTGCGGTGAACGCTCGATGGTGAGCGCGACGCCCTGCCGGACGAGCCGCGCGGCGCCGGCGGGGACGATCGGTGCGCGCCGATCGGTCTCGCGGACCTCGTGTCGCACAGTGATCCTGATGCCGGTCATGTGGTGCTGCCTTCCAGGTGCTGGGGAGCGGCCAGGGGCTTCCTCGTCAGCATCAGATGACCAGTTCGGTGACCGCGGCGTTCGCCGAATCCGCGGGTGGGGACGGGGACTTGGCGCCTGGTTCGGCGCCGACGGCGATCTTCTCCAGCATCGGCTGTTCGAGGAAGTACGCGAAGGACGCGTAGCCGCGCCAGACCCGGCGCCACTCCGCCGCCACGGCCGCGTCGCCGAGCGTGCGCCGGACGCCGTCGAGGTGGGAGACGATGATGTCGGCGGCCTGCTTGGCATGCCCGGCGGAGAAGTTGTCGATCGTCAGATGGGCCTGTTCGTAACAGGTGTCGATGCCGTGGTGGCGCAGCTTCTGGATCTCGTGGAGCCGCATCTCGCCGGAACCGAACATCTCGATGGCGAGGTTGTAGCCGAGGATCTCGTTGTAGAAACGGTCGGGGAACAGACACATGCACAGCTGCTGGATCGCGAACCCGTAGAGGTCGTCGGGGAGTTCGTCCTGCTCCATGAACGCCTCGTCACGGATGTGCGGCAGCTCGATCCCGGCGCTGGCCAGTACCCGGTGGGTCAGGGTGATGTGGTTCTTGCGCAGGTCCCCGTTGCCCATCTCGTCCGCGTAGATCGAGAAGAGCATGCCGTCGCTCTCGCGTTCGTCGTGGCCGAGGTGGGCGAGCCGGTGCAGCCAGGCACCGTCGATGAGGTAGGTGAGGTAGTACGTGGTTTGCCGGAAGAGCACGTCGTCGCGGTCGGGTATCGCCTGGAGCGGCTGGTAGGGCTCGATGAGCTTCTCCCAATAGATCCGCTCGGCCCGCTCGTACAACGCCTCGGGGCTGTAGTCGAACCAGGTGGCGTCGGTGTACCTGCCGCCGCCTCCGTGGACGAAGAGGATCTCCGAGTCCTTGAAGCACCGCTCGGCCCGTTCGGCGGCGAGCGGGAGGCTGTTGGGGAAGTTCTCGATGTTGACCAGGCGGTGGAACAGCTCACGGTGGTCGCGGGGTTCGGCTTCGGCGACGACGACATCGGCCGGGGCGCTGTGCGCGACGGCGGCGCTCCACAGTTCGGCCTGCTCCTTTCCCACGGTGTCGGGCGAGATCTCGATCCTGGGACGTTCGCCGGACCGGACACTCGCCGCCCAGGCCCGGAAGGCCGCCGCCTCCCGCTCGTCGAAGATCCCGAACATCGGTCCGCCGAACTTCATGGCGTCGGTGAACCGGCAGTCGCCGTCGCCGGGGCCAGTGGGCCTCAGATACCGGGATTCGCGCAGGTCGGCGAGGAAAGCGGCGAGGTCGGGGGCCGCGGTTTCGCCTTGGGAGCGACCAGGGAAGCGGAAGACGTCCGACAGCAGGCTGTCGCCCACCCGTACGCCGCTGTGCTGGGTTCCGGCGAGCGGAGCATGCCGGGAGATGATCTCGGCGACCTTCGCCTCCAGGGTGAGACCGGAGCGCCAGGAGGCGAGCTCGGCGAGCATCGCCACGTGCTCCCGTTCCAGGTCCAGCGTCAGCCGTACGGCGCTGTGCAGCCGCCGCCGTTCGTCCGGGCCGGCCAGGTCCAGGTACGCGGCGAGTGTCTCCCGCGGTTCCGCCGCGGACAGCGGTGGCGGGGTGCCGGTCAGCAGGTCGTCGGTGCCGAGTGCGTGGAAAACGTAGTGCACGCCGACGACTTCGGGCAGGAAGTTGGCGGGCAGCCGGGAGAGGGCGAGATAGAAGCAGCCGTGCAGCGCGGTGAGCGGACGCGCCTGCGCCTTGTCGAGGAAGTCGACGGCGGCGATCGAGGGCAGCTGGACGCCTTCGCTCTCCAGCGCCCGTCGGCGCAGGTGGGCCAGGCCGCGCTTGGTGTTGCCGTCTCCGCGCAACGTCAGGTGCTGGGCGAAGAGCCGGTTGACTATGACGGAGGGCTGGGTGGCGGGCTGGGAGACGGTGTCGAGCCAGCACCCTCCCAGCAGCGCCAGGGGGGCGCGCTGCCGGACGACGGCCTGACGCAGCTCGGGTTCGAGACCGCTGAGCGAGCCGATCGTCCCGGCCAGTTCCGCGCGCACTTCGGCGACGTGCGCGGCGATGGTCGCGGCTTCGGTTTCTTCGTACGGGCCCCCCTCGGGGCGCCCGTCGGTCGGCAGAAAAGCCTCCAGGACCCGGCGGGCGATGAGTAAGGACGACTCGGACTCCTGGTCACCCAGAAGCCGCCGGAACAGCGCGCCGGGCTCCAGGGACGCGGCCGCCGCTTCGTCCCGGCCCGCGCGGCTGAACTCGAACGGCCGACGCGGCAGGGAGGCGAGGGTGTCGGGCAGGACGAAGGGCACGAAGGTCCGGTCGCGGCGCCATGCGTCCGCGTTCTGCGCGGCGTTCATTCCCAGGCTCTCTTCCTCTCGGGGCTCTTGGCCCGCGTGCGTGATCATCCGTGGTGGGCCTTCCGGATCAGTACGCCGACGCGCTGTCCGGGGACGCCGGCGGCGAGCATGTAGTGGTGACCGGGTTTGATCTCGCCCAGGGCGGCCCGGTCGCCCAGGTTGATCAGCGGGTCGGCGGCGAAGCAGTGCCCCACGCGGGTGATGTTGTCGGTGTGGAGCTGCGCCGGTGTGAACCCCGCCTGGCGTTCCTTCATCACGACGACGGGTTTGAAGATGTTGGCGTGCATCAGGCCGGCGACGTCGTCGAGTTTCATGCCCAGAGGCGTCAGAAGGCGGTCGTTCACCGTACGGGCGAGGTCGGCGCTGATCTCGTGCGAGTGGTCGAGTGTCCGCCGGTCCTGCGCGGTCGCGCAGCCGACGATCTCGTACCCGTCGCCGGTCAGGGCATCGGTCTCGTCGTCGGCCACGATCAGGCAGCTGGCCGCTCCGTCGCTGAACAGGGCGTAGCTGACCACGCGATGCGCCTCGTCCGCCGCGCTGTCGGTGGTGACGACCAGGACCCTGCGGTGGCGCCCTGCGGCGACGAAGGCGGTGGCGGTGTCGATCGCCGCAAGAAAGTTGACGCAGCGGTTCAGGTTCTGACCGTAGAACGGGATGTCGCCGAGGCCGGCCTCGGCGAGGAAGGTCTCCATGAACCGGCCGTGGGTCTCCGAGGGTCCCGGTATCCGGGTGGAGCACAGGACGACCGCGTCGACCGAGGACGGGTCGGCGCCCGCCGCGCGCAGTGTGGCCGCCGCGCTGTCGGCCGCCATGGCCTCCAGGCTCCGCTCGGTGCGGCGTACACTCCCCCATCCCCACAGCTCGGGTGTCGGCGGCATGCGGAACTCCGCCGCCCGGGTGAGCAGGTTGGTGATCTCGGTATGGTGCACCTCGGTCTCGCCGAGTACGTACTGGGGTCCGTACAGCCAGGCTTTCGTTGTGGTCATGGCCATCCGATCGTTTCTCTAGATCACTTCGACGTGCCGGTCGGCCCGTACGGCGTCGAGCAGCAGGTCGGTGACGGCCTTGGGGCTCCCGCGGAAGTAGAAGTGGCCGCCGTCGACCCAGTAGAGGGTGGGCGGGGTACGGCACTCGTCGTTCCACTCCCGCATCTTGTCGGGGTGCAGGTAGGCGTCGTCCCGGCCTGCGATGAGGGAGACCTGCACCTCCAGCGGAGCGGCCGAGTGGTAGCGGTATCCGGCGGCCATGCGGAAGTCCGCGATCACTCCGGGGAGCAGCAGGTCCAGGAGTTCGTCATGAGCCATGACCTCAGGAGGGAGTCCCTCGAAGAATCCCAGGTGCTCGGCGAATTCCTTGCCCTCCAGGGCAGCGAGATCCCGCACCCGCTGCGAGGGCGCCAGTACGGGAGCGGAGATCCCGGACACGAAGAGGTGACGCAGAGCCGGCAGGTCACGGAGTCTGCGGGCGGTCTCGAAGGCGACCAGTCCGCCGAGGCTGTGTCCGAACAGATAGACCGGACGGTCGCCGTGGGCGGCGCCCCCGGCGTCCCGCTCCTCGGCGCGGATCGCCGCCGCAGCACCATCGGCGAACTCTTCCAGCGTGGGGCGCGGTTCGGCCGCCCGGTGACCTCGTCCGGGCGGGCAGACGGCGGCGATCTGTGCTTCGTCGCCCAGTTCGGACTGCCAGGCGAGGAACGAGCGGGGGTCTCCGCCGGCGTGGGCGAAGAAGTAGACACGAGGCGTGTCTGGTGCGCCGGGTCCGCCGGTCACGAACCAACCGGAAGGGCGTGCGGGAGCGGTCATGCTGTCACCTCCGTCGTCGGGTGGTGCGGGTCGGGCCCGCGCAGCCGGAAGGAGCGGGTACGGGAACGTGACGGGTCGCCCGGCCGTATGTGCAGCTCGCCGAGGCTCGGCTGCAGCACGACCGCCGCGACTGTCCGCTCCCGCCGGATGTCGCCGTTGCCCTCGACTCGGATGGGTGCCTCCGACAGCACGGCGAAGTGGTCCTCGACGCCCGCGTCGGGCGGCAGTGCGGCCAGTTCCCCGCGGCAGGTGTTGAGCCGCAGCCGGGAGAAGTTCCGTGCGAAGACGTTGAGTTCGTCGTGCGGGGCGAAGTCGGGGTGCAGAAAGTGATTCGTGTGGGTCGTGATGTCGGCCTCGGCGATCCGGCAGTCGTCTCCGAGGAACTCCACCCATGCGGTCTTCTCCGTGTCGCACAGGACGAGGGTGCGGGAGCTGGTCAGCTTCAGGCCGCGCAGGCAGTCCACCGCTTCGTCGACGCAGGAGGCGGTGTCCAGCAGGTGTCGGATGGCGAGGTACGGCGGCAGGCCGGGGCGCCAGGTGCCGCCGAGCACGAGGTTCAGCCCCACCGCGAGTCCGTCGCTGTTGACGCCGAGGTAGCCGAGCAGACCTCCGAAGCTCAGGACGAGGGTCTGCCGGGGCGAGCCGACAGGGGCGACGTGCACCACGCTGATCTGGTCGTCGAGATCGCCGTTGAGGTCGACGGTCTGCGCCAGCACGGGCGGGGCGCCGCCGCCGGACCGGGCGTAGGTCGTGCAGTCGCCCGCCGTCGGTATCCGCCGGTAGTCCATGATCTCGCGGCGCAGCTGAAGCAGCAGGGCCTCGTCCTCGCTCAGGCCGGCCCCCGCCGCCAGGCCGCGTATCTCCTCCATCAGCCGTGGCGTCTGGGCCTCGATCTCGGCGCGGTGGGCGGCGAGCACCGGCCGCAGAGAGTCCAGCGAGACCGGATCCGGCATGATCCGGGCGAGCCGGGCCAGGCCGTCGCCGACGAACCCGCGTAAGCTCGCGCCTCGCTCCGTGCCGTGGCGGCGGCCGCACTCGTAGGGGTCGCCGTAGGCCCGGACGAACGGAACCTGCAGATCCGACTCGGTCCCCGCCCTGGCCCCGGTCCCTGTCCGGGTCATGCCGACTCCGGCCGGCGGGTCACCTTGGGCCGGGTGAGCAGCTGTTCCCGCACCTCGGGCCATTCGCCCCGCAGCACGCTGTAGTAGACAGCGTCACGACGTCGGCCGCCGGGCATCGGGTTGAAGCTGCGCAGCGTTCCCTCCTCGATGGCGCCGATGTTGCGCAGGCCCTGGCGTGCTTGGAGGTTGAGCACGTCGGTCTTGAACTCGACACGGTCGGCGCCGAGTTTCATGATGGCGTGCTCCAGCATGAGGAACTTCGCCCAGCGGTTGATTCCCCGCCCCTGGAACTTCGTGCCGAGCCAGGACCAGCCGATCTCGAGCCGTCCGTCCGCCTCGGCGATGTTGCAGAAGCTCATGCTGCCCGCCGTACGGCCGGTCGGCTTGTCGATGATGTGGTACACGACGCGCCGGTCGGCTTCCTGGTCGGCGAGTGCCGTGTCGAAGAAGGCGTCGAATTCGGCGTCGGTCTCGATCAGCATGACGAAGTAGCGCCAGATCTCCGGGCTCATGGCCGGCTCGCGCAGCGCTTCGCGGTCCTCGGGGATGATCGGGCGGAGCAGGACGTGGTCGTTCTCCAGGGTCGTCCTGGCGATCTGTGCCCAGGTCATGTCAGGCCACCTCTCCAGCGTGGCGCGTCAGCGCCTTGGTCACATCGCGCAGCGTGGTCATCTCCGCGACGTCGGGTTCGGTGAAACTTGCCAGGCTCACTCTGGCGTCGTCGCAGGCCGACATGAGGAACAGGACCTTGTTGAGCGAGGTCAGCCCGTAGACGCCAGCCATGTCCACGTCGAGGTCAAGGTTGTCCGCCGCGATGTCGGATTCCAGCACCCGGGCGAGGTTCTTCCTGGCCACGGTCTCGATCTTGGAGTCGGTCTCAGGCTGCATGGACGCTTCCCTGTGTGTCGTTGACCTCTGAGCGGTAGGTTTCGAGGATCCGTCCGCGCCGGGGCTTGAGCTGGGAGGTCAGCAACCCGTTCTCCACGGTGAACCGGCCACGCGCCACCACGACCTCGCGGATCTGCTCCTCTGCGCCGAATGCCGCGTTGGTACGGGCGAGTTGCTCGGCGATGGCCTTCTCCTCCTCCGGTCCGACCGTGTCGCCGGCCGGCGAGACCACGGCGACGAGGTGCGTCTGTTTGAGGCAGAACACCACACACTCTTCGATGGCCGGGCTTGTCCTCATGTGTTCCTCCATCGGCCGTACGACGATCTTCCGGCCGTTGTTTTGCACGATGACGTCGTCGGCACGGCCACTGATGTAGAGGAAGCCGTCCTCGTCGAAGTGGCCGATGTCGTTGGTCCGCACGGTCCCGTCCGCGCCGAAGACGTATCCCGACACGCCAGGCGGCGCCTGCTCGTAGCCCCGGCACACAGGGTGGTCACTGCGTACGTGAATCACGCCCTCGGCGTCCAGCAGAACCTGCTTGCCCGGGAGCACGCGTCCGACACTGCCCACGCGGTGGGCGCCGGGGTGATTCTTGGCAACGATGCACGTCTCGTTGAGCCCGTAGCCCTCGAAAATCGGCAGCCCGACGCTGTTGAAGAACCTCAGCGTCCCGGCGCTCGCCGGGGCCGAGCCGGTCCACAGGTAGCGGATGCGGTCCCCGAACAGCCGCCGGGCGGCGGCCCTCGCCTCGTCGTCACCCCCGGCCGCCGGGCCGCCCGCCTGTGCCTCGATGTGTTTCTTGGCCGTCTCGAAGAAGCCCGGTACGCCCATCACCACCGTCGGCCGGATCTGCCGGAGCGCGGGGAAGGCGGCCTCATAGGTGCTGATGGTGATGTCATGGCCGAACCGGAGGGCGGAGTACATCCAGTATCTCTGCTGAAGCACCGACAGCGGGAGGAAGACGAAGAGGTTGTCGTCCGGCCCGTGCGCGAACATCTCCTGGACGGCCAGCAGGTCGCTGTCGATGCTTCCGACGCGGGCCGTGAGCGACTTGGGCTCGCCCGTACTGCCGGAGGTGAGCTTGAGCGATGTCACGTCATCGGGCGTGTAGACGACCGGCGGCAGTACCTGTCCGGTGGCCTGTTCGGCAGCCATGCGCACGACGTCGCCGAGGGTCCTGACGCGGGGGTTGTCCGGCCTGGCGTCGTCCGGGCGGTCGGTGAACAGCAGCTGTAGCCGGTAGCGGTCGGGGAGGGCGGGATCGGCCGTGGCGAACTTCGCAGGGTCGAATCCGACGGTCACCGCGCCGAGCCGCAGGGCGGCGAGGTCGAGCAGCATCCATTCCAGGCAGTTCGCGGCGAGGATGCCGATCCGTTCCCCTCGGGCGATGCCGAGGTCTCGCAGGGACAGCGCGAGCCGTCCGGCGCGTTCATACAGGTCGGTGAGTTCCAGGGTCTCGATGCCACCAAGCCGGAAGAAGGAGATCCGGTGTCCGGCCGCGGGGGGCCCGGCGACGATGTGGTTGATCACGGATGGTTCGGTCATGTTGCGATCCCCTCCCTCTCTGTGAGGGACGCGCCGATCCAGTTCGCCATGGTCCGTACGGTGTCGACCTCGGGCAGCCGGTCCAGCGTGATGGTGCGGCCGAACCGCTTGCGGATACCGGTGAGAATGCGCGCGGCTGTCAGGGAGTCGCCGCCGAGGTCGTAAAGAGCGCGGGTGACGTCCAGGTCCACGTCCGCGATCTTCAGCACCTTCGCCCACACCCCGGCGACCTGGCGTTCCAGCTCCGTGTCAGGCGCGGAGAAGTCGAGGGCAGAGGGCTCGGGGCTGTCGCCGGAGGCCGTCAGCCGTGCCCGGTCGACTTTGCCGTTCCTGGTCAGCGGGAGGCTGTTGTACCAGAAGACGGCGGTGGGAATCATGTAGTAGGGCAAGTACCCTCGCAGTGCCTCGCGGATCGACTCGGTCCGCGGGCGTTCCTCTCCGGTCGGTACCAGGTGGGCGACGAGTCGGCTGCCGTGTTCCCCGCCCTGCCGTGCGACTACGGCCCGTTCCACGCCATCCAGCGCCGCCAGCCGGGTCTCCACTTCTCCTGCCTCTATGCGGTAGCCGTTCACCTTGATCTGGAAGTCGCTGCGGCCGAGGATGTCGATCTCGCCGTCGGGGAGATAGCGCCCCAGGTCGCCGGTCCGGTAGAGCCGTTCGTCCCGTACGGCGTCGTGGACGAATCGCTCCGCCGTGCGAGCCTCGTCGCCCCAGTAGCCCCGGGCGAGGCCGGTGCCGGCGGCCCAGATCTCGCCGGTCACCCAGTCGGGCACGTCACAGCGGTGCTCGTCCAGGACGTAGGCCCGGTTGTTCCCGTTGGGCCTGCCGTACGGGATGCTGCGTGAGCCGTCCTCATCCTTGCGGATCGGGTGCAGAACGTTCCAGACCGTGGTCTCCGTCGGTCCGCCCAGCGAGACGATCTCCAGGTCGGGCTTGAGCCCGCGCAGGGTGGCGGGCAGCGTCGGGGGGATGCGGTCACCGCTCATCATCACCAGCCGCAGCGCGGCCAGTGCCTCGGGTCCGTCGGGGCCCTCTGCCACGGCCTGGTCATGGAGGAGCGAGACGATGGCGGGTACGGAATTCCAGACGGTCACGCCGGTGTCCCCGCACCGTCGCAGCCAGTGCTCTGGGTCGGCCGCCTTGTCCGCGTCCGGCAGGACGACGGCGGCTCCGGTACAGAGGGCGCCGAAGACGTCGTAGACGGACAGGTCGAAGTTGAAGGCGCTGATGCCGAAGAGCCGGTCCGTGGGTCCGACGTGGAAGCGGGCGGTGCAGTCGGCGACGACGTTGGCGACGCTCGCGCGGCTGACCATGACGCCCTTCGGCTCGCCCGTCGTGCCCGAGGTGTAGAGGACGTACGCAAGATGGCCGTCGTCCGCCCCGGGGACCACGCGCGGATCGGGCGGTGTACTGGGCGGCAGGGACCTCCTCGCGTCAAGAGTGAGGACGTTGTAGCCATCGTGCGGGCTGTGGTGGTCGAACTGGTCGTCGGTGTTGGTCAGGACGTGGCGTACCCGGCCGTCAGTCAGCATGTAGTCGCGCCGTGCCGTCGGCAGCGCGGCGTCGATCGGCAGGTAGGCGGCGCCGGCAAGGAGGGTGGCGAGGATACCGATCAGCTGCTCGGGTCCCCGGTTCATAACGAGGCCGACCAGTTCGTCGGGGGCCGCGTTCTGCTCGCGCAGCCAGGCGGCGGCGTGCGCGGCGTGCCCATACAGTTCCGCGTAGCTCAGGGTTCCCGTGCTGGTCATGACGGCCGGCGCATCGGGGGCGCGTTCGACATGGGCGAGGAAGGCATCGGTCAGCATGCCGGGCACGGGCGGCGGGGTCGCCGTGTCATTGGCGGTCTCGCGGCGGCGGCGCTGGTCATCGGGGAGCAGATCGAACGTGGTCGCCTGCCACGCCTCGTCCGTCAGCAGGGCTTCGAGGAGCCGCTGGAAGCCGGCGACCATGTCCTCGACCATTCCGTCGGGGAACAGCTCGTCGACGCTGTCGAACTGGACGGCCACACCGCCGTGCTGTTCGAACGCGGAGACGTCGAGCCAGACCTGAGGCGTCTGACTGGAGGTGTACACCTCCGGACCGAACAGTTCCAGCGTCGAGCCGTCGATGTCGGCGTGCACATATCCGAGGGCACTGTTGAATGTGTACGGCAGCTGGCTCTGGGCGGTGCCGCCTCCGCGCCGGGCCAGCTCGCGCATCACCTCGATACCGGAGAAGTGCCGGTTGTCCAGTTCCTGGCGGAGCCGTGCCTGAAGCGTGCGGGCCCGGTCGGCGAAACTGGTGCTGCGGTCGACGCTGACCTCGACGAGCATGGTCTCGCAGAAGTTCCCGACTGCGTCGAGGATGCGCGGGTGGATCGGCGGACGGTTGGCAACCGTGGTGTTGATCGTGAAGCGCGATCCGGCACCCCAGGCGGCGAGCGTGTCGGCATAGACCGCGTACAGCAGCGCGGAGGGAGTCAGTCCAGCGTCGGCGGCGCGGGCCTTGAGGGCGGTCCACGCCGGCTCGGCCATACGTGCGAACCGCGCAGTGAACCGGGGTTCGCTGATCGACGACGGGCTGGTCCGCAACGGCAGAGCGGGGCCGGGGGCGAGGTCGTCCAGCCGCTCCAGCCAGTGGGCGCGGGCGCGCCGGGCCGGGGCACGGGTGCGGGCGGCCTCCAATGCCGCGATATACGCCTCGAACGAGGCCTCCTCGGTGTCGCCGGAGTCCTGGGAGCCGACGTCGCCGTAGGCGAACCACCAATCCCGGAAGAAAAGGAACATGCTGGTGGCGTCCATGATCAGTCCGTCGTGGTCGACGTGCAGGACCATGCGGTCGTCGGCCAGGATCGTGACGTCCGCCGCCAGCAGCGGCGCTTCGTCGAAGGGGAGGACGCGGTGCGACCGCTGCTCGCGCAGGGCGAGCCTGCGGTCCCGTTGAACGTCCTCGCGTTCGCCACGCAGGTCGATGCGCCCGATGCGCACGTCGACGGCGTCCTCCTGCACCTGCCTGCCGTCGGGGGTGAAGCGGGTGCGCAGCGCTCCGTGGCGGGCGACGACCGCGCGCAGTGCGGTCTCCAACCGGTCGAGATCCCAGACGCCCTCGAACTCGTGGTAGACGTGGCTGGCCACGTTGCCGATCTCGACGTGCTCCCCGCGGCCGACGAGATAGCTCTGTTGCAGGCCGGTCAGCGGGAAGCCCTCGGTGATGTCGAGGTGGGCGATCAGTTCGGCCTTGTGCGCCCTGATGAGGCCGAGGAGTTCGGCGTCCATGCGCTCGCGCGGCCCCTGGAGCTTGAGATCGGCGCCGGTGGAGGTGAGGGAGAGACCGCGCGCCTCGATCTCGCGGAGTACCTGTACGTGGCTCATGTCGTCACCTCCTGGTGTGCCGCGACGACGTCGGGGTCCACGCCGTTCGTGATGAGGGCGGCCAGGTCGGCGACGGTCTTGGCACCCAGCAGGTCCTCCATCGGCACATCGGCGCCGACGTGCTCGGTGATCTGGTACTGCAGGGCGATGGCCTGCAGCGATTCCATGCCCAGCTGGACGAGCGAGGCGTCCTGGACGGGCTTGTCTGCAGGCAGTCGCAGGCCCTGGCGGACCAGGTCGCTCAGCCAGGGGAGCAAGGGCGAGGCCTCGCCCTTGGACGCCGCAGCCTGGGGTGCGGCGGGTTCGAGTCCGGGTCGAGGTGCGGAGTCCGGATCCGGGGCCTGTTCCCCCGGATCGGCGAAGAACTCCTGCCGGGCGAGGTCGACCGTGGTCCCGGCGGGCACCAGGTTGACCGTGCTGGGCCATTCGGCCGGCGGGGGTCCGCCGAGGGCGGCGGCCAGACGGGCCGCGAACCTCGGCATGACGGGGGCGGCACAGGTCGCGAGCAGGCGTGCGGCGGCGAGTTCGAGGGCGATGGCGGTGCGGGCCTCGTCCTTGCAGCTCTCGACGTCCGCCGCGGGGGCCTGGAGCCGCGCGAAGGCCGTGACGTCCTCGACCATACCGTTCAGGGCCTCGGCCGCCTGGTTGAGGGAGAATCCGTCCTGCCCGAGACTGCCCGTCACGGCCGACAGCCGGGTCTCCAGCCGGGCCAGGAAGGCCGCGTGCTCCGGCGTCCAGGTGCCGGCGTCCGGGGCGGCGCCGTCGTACCGCTTCTCGATGCGGTCGCCGAGTCCGTTCAGCCAGCCCTGCCAGGTGCCGATGAGGGTCTGCCGTATGTACGTCTCGTACGCACCGCGTTCGAAGTTGGTGGTGCGGCCTTCGGGACGGGTCAGCGCGAGGTAGAAGCGTATGGCGTCGACAGTACGAGGGCTGAGGATGTCCTTGCCCCAGATGACGTGGCGGCGGCTGGTGGAGAACTTGCTGTCGTCGAGCAGGTAGAACTCGTTGATGTGGTAATCGATGTCCGGGGTCCAGTCCGGGTGAGCGAGCCGGTAGAGCGCTGGGACGAACATCGGGTGGAAGAAGCTGCCGTCCGAGCCCAGGAAGTGGACGATCTTCCAGTCCTGCTCGGGCTCGTCCGCCTTCCAGGACCGGCCGAGGTCGCGGCCGACCGCCTCGATGCCGTGGAGGATGCTGAAGGCGTAGTCCAGCCACGACCAGATGACCTGGCCCTTCACGGCCGTCTCGGCGGGCTGGACACCCCAGGTGGCGGAGTGGGTGACAGCGATGTCGAGGTGCTCACGGCGGGAGAGCCGTTCGGCCAGCGCCTTCACCGGGGCCGGGACGCGGCCGAGACGGTGGTGGGCGGTGATGTCCTTCGCCAGCCGGTGCAGAGGCAGGGTGTAGCGGATGGCGGTTCCCTCGCGGGGCGGAGCGTCGGACGAGGTGGAACGCGGGTCGGTCAGATCGGTGCAGGCATTGGGCTCCAGGCAGGCCTCGCAGACGTTCCCGCCGGAGTCCGCGTCGCAGGAGGGGCAGCGGCCGGTGACCGCGGACTCGAACAGGTACTCGCCGCTCACGGCGTCGAAGAGGGCCGCGCCCGGGCGGGGGGCCACAGCACCGGAGGCCGTCAGACGGGAGAAGAACGCCCTGAGGGCGTCTGGATAGGCGCCGTCCTGGCTGGTCGCGGTGTACTGATGGACATCGATGTCCATCAGTCGAAGGGTGGCGAGGATCTCGGCGCTGTAATGGGCGGCGGTCTCCGCCGGGCCGCGTCCTTCTCGGCGGCCCGCGGCCACGACGTAGCTCTGGTAGTCGTCGCTGCCGGTGATGTGCCAGGCGTCGGCGCCGTTCATGCGCTGGTACCGGACGAAGACGTCGGCGCCGAAGAACGGGCCGGACAGGTGGCCCAGATGGAGGTCTCCATTGGGGGTCGGGGCGGAGGAGAACACGAACATCGGACGGGCGCCGAAGCGGCGGCGACCGGTGTCGGCCGCGGCGCGCCCGGCCCTCTCTGCATCGCGCCAGTAGAGGCTGAGCAGCAGCAGATCGGTGTCGCCGGTGTTCTCGACGGAGTGCGTCTCAAAGGGCTCGAACTGGACGACGGTGGAGGCGTGCACGGGGTGGCGCTCGGCGTCGACGGTCAGATCGCCGCTCCCCGAGACGATCACCCAGGTCTCGGTCTCGTCATGCTGGTGCGCGTCCGACCGCGCGCCGGGTTCGACGCTCACCCAGGCGGCTGCGACACCCAGGCTTGCCGCAGCACCGGTGTCGAGGGAGGTGACGTCGATTCCGTAGGACTTCTGTAACTGGGCGACGCTGTAGTTGCTGATCTTCACGAGTGGCTCCTTTGGTTCTGTGCCGGATGGGACCGGTAGGCCGGCAGACGCAGCAGGTCGACGGCGTCCGACGCGATCGCCGGGGCGAGGCGGTAGCCCGATCCGCCGGCGGCGCCTGCGAAGACGATCCGTCCGTCGGCGTCCAGGGCTCGTACTTCCGGTTCGCCGGTGCTGCTGTAGGCGTCGCAGAACACCCGGCCCGACAGGGCCTGTTCGGCGAGTTCCGGAACGTACCGGCGCAGGCTCTCCCTTGCTTCGCCAACGTTGTCGGGGGACAGCCCGTTCGCTGTCGCCCCGGGATCGACGTCCCATTCCTGGCAGGTGTAGCTGAACAACCAGTGCCCCCGGTCCTTCAGAGGCAACAGGAAAGCGTCCTCGTCCTGAAAGACGACGGCGCGGTCACCGGCGGCCGGCGGCCGGTCGATGTGGAGAGCGATGATCTTCTTGACGCGGGCTCCGAGCGGGGCGACGAGGTCCCGCCAGGCGGGTGCGGCAAGCCAGGGCCCGGGGGCGAGGACGACCTGATGTGCCGTCAGTGTCTCGCCGGTGCTGAGCCGCAGCGCCACGTCTTCGCCGTCGTGGGCGCGGTCATCGGCATCGGGTTCGATCGCCTCGACCCCCACGCCTTCGCGAAAGCTCACCAGGTGGCGCAGATCACGTGTCAAGGCCTGGACCAGGGCGTACACGTCGGCGTACTGGGCGCCCTCGCAGTTCCAGGCCTGGGACTTCTCCGGGTGGCGGATGCCGAGCGAGCCGCCGGTGGGGCCGTCGGCCGGGGTCAGTCGAGCGCTGTCGAGGTAGATCTGACGGAGCCGGGGTCCACTCGCCTCCGAGGCGACGACGGACAAAGCGATCCGGTGGATCGACAGCGCCGGGTCCAGGTCCCTGAGCTCGGCGTAGTAGTCCTGGCTGTACCGGGCCATGCGCCGTACCCGCTCCGTGGCCCCGCGCGGGCAGTGCAGTCCGGCCGAGCGCCGGCTCGCGCCGCCTCCGACGGTCTCGCGGTCGAGGATCACGACGGACGTTCCGGGCGCGCGAGCGGTGATGTGCCGGGCGATCAGGCAGCCGACGATTCCGCCGCCGACGACGGCGATGTCGGCCCTGACCGGCATTAGAGCCCGCCCAGCTCGTCAACCCGGGGTTTGGCCGACCATTCCACGAAGGATGGCAGCTGTTCGTCGGAGCCCACGCCGACGATCCGGTCGAAGATGCGCCGGCTGCGCCAGGCGGTGAGGCTCAGGTTGGGATCCGCCAGGCCGCGCTGCCCACGGGAAGCGTTCTGCATGAAGATCCTGCGATCCTGGGGGCCGTCCCACTGGACGGCGAAGTCCTGGTCGATGCGGTACTCGTCGCCCTCGTGCTCCAAACGGCCGGCGAGGGGCTCGAGGAAATCCGTGGGGGCGGGGCGGAAGCCGGTAGCCCACACGATGACGTCCACATCGACGTTCTCGGCAGTGTCAGGCTTGTCGTTGTGGTCCATCTCGATGGTCCATCCGCCCGATTCATCCCCGGTCACATCGGTGACGCCCCGGTTCGGCAGAAGGGCCACGAGGTCCTCGTTGCGGTGGATGAAGCGGTGCTCGTAACAGCGCTGGTAGATCTCCCGCAGTGTCGATTCGGAAATTCCGTCGCTGGTCAGCACGTTCTTCTTGTTGAGTGATTGCCTGGCCTCCCGGTCCAGTCCGAAGAAGTAGTCCGAGTAACTCGGAACGTAGTACTCGTTCGTGAACGGGGAGTCGTCGATGGGAAGGTAGTTTTCCCGGCGTGATATCCAGGTCACGCGCCTGGGTAATTCTTTTGGCGGGCGTGCTATTAGGTTAAGAAAAGCCTCGGCGCCGGACTGACCGCCACCGATCACGGCGATGCGTTTTCCGGCCAGATTCTGCGTCTCGGCGGTGAAGTCGGAGACGTGGAGTTGAGTCTCGCCGAGCTTGCTCCGGGATGGCTCTGGAACCCATGGAAGGGTGCCGACACCGACGACGACATTATCCGCTTTCAGGGTCCGCCGACTGGTGTGTACTACGAACGACCCGTCGAACTCGACGCCGAGTACCTTCTCTCCGAAAACAACGTTCCTGTTGCGGCGGCTGGCCCATTCCAGATAGTTCCGGAACTCCATGCGCGGTACCGCGTCGTACTGCGCGTTGATGAAGTGGTAGATCTTCCCCTGCTCGTGCAAATACGACAGGAAAGAGAACCCGTTCGTCGGGTCGGACAGCAGGACGAGGTCCTTCAGCATTGAGACCTGCAGCGTTGCGCCGGGCAGCTGCTGGCCGTCGTGCCAGCCGAACTGTTCCTTCTCGTCGAGGAAGAGGTTCGGGACCCCCGATCGGCCATGTAACAGCGACGCCAGGCTCAGATTGGCCGGGCCGACCCCGATACCGAGGCACTGGTAGTGCGTTGATTCGCTTTCTGCGGTGCGTGTACTGCTTTTTGCGACAGATTTTCCCACAGCGTCGACACACTCCCAGCACTGATGTTACTGATCATCTGACGGAATTCTAATTTTCGCGCGAATATCCATCCTTAGGACGGCGCTATAGAACAGCCCCAGCGAGATCTGAAAGATCGTCACGTGAGAGCTTATCGACAGATGCTTTTCAGTGAGCGGCCCTTGCGGCATGGCGAAATTCGGACGGTCGGCATGCAGCGAACTCCGGACATGTGAATATTCAACTCATTTTCACGCGCCTCCCGCTCGTGTTCGCCGCTTGCCTTGCGTTCTCGGACTTGGAGAGATTGAATGCGCCGTCCCGAGGTCGCCACCCTTCACGTCGATATCGATGATCTCCCTCTACCTCAAACGCCAATTGACATTAACACGAGATTTACCGAGTGCCAACAGTCATGTCAGATTGATTGGCATGTGAAAGTTTTTGGACAACTTTCGAGACGGAATCGATCCGCTGGCTACAGGGCTTGCCGGGAATCAACACGTCGGTTTGATCTTGGTTTTGTCGGGGTCGAGGAACCTGGCGACGTCTTCCCGTGTGCGGAATCGGGCTGTTGAGTCGGGGAGGTAAACACCATGGGCTTCCAGGAGCGGGCGGACGTCTTTCGCTGCGCGGCTGATGGTCATGGCGGTGGTGTTGAAGGGGACTGTCACGCTGGCTGACTGGGTGGGATGATCTTCTGGTTGGTCCAGCGGGGAGGGGTCGTCCGTGGACAGTGCGCCGCCGTCGTACAAGTGGCAGAGCCCAGGCGCTACCGGGGCCTACTGATCGGCAACGCCGCCTTCCCTCGCGACCCACACGCCCTTCCTGCCCTCAACGGCCCTCGCGATGACATCAAGCAACTACGGAAGGCGCTGACCGATCCGCAGATCGGGCTGTTCGATCCCGCCGATCTCGAGGCTGTGCGCGACAGTGGCATTCAGGAACTCAGGGGCAAGGTCGCCCCTCGTTCTGGGCCCTGATGACTTTGAACGTGCTGGTCCAGGTGTCGGTGAGGTAGGCCACGTCCTGGCGGAACTTCTCGACCGTGCCCAGGTCGCCGGGGCGGATGGTGATCGACTGCTGGCTCTGGCACAGGTTCCGTGCAGCGGTTGCTGTGCATGATGAGGGCAACATGACCTGCGTCTCAACGATGGGGCAGTGATCCCGAAGCTAAGGTGCGGTGATGGGCAACGACTCTCTCCTCGGCCGCGCCACCCGTCTCGTTCCGCTGTCCGTCGATCACGCAGAAGCGCTGTTCCCCTCAGCGTCGGATCCCGAGGTCTGGCGTTGGATGCCCCGGCCTCGCCCAGGCTCCCTGATAGAGACGCGGGAGATGATCAGTCAGATGCTGGCGGACCGGGCCAGGCGGTGCTTCGCCGTCCAGCGCCTGACGGACGAGGCAGTGATCGGCTCGACCAGTCTGTACGAGCTTGACCCCGCTGAGAGCCGCGCCGAGATTGGTGCTACCTGGTTCGATCGTGCTTGCTGGGGCGGTCCCTACAATGCCGAGTCCAAGCTGCTGTTGTTGACACACGCCTTCGACGATCTGGGCCTTGTCCGAATTGCCTTGCGCACCGACAACCTCAACATACGGTCCCAGCAGGCGATGACGCGGCTGGGACTGGTCAAGCGGACAGGGGAGACGCGGGTCCATACGATGGCCGGGTGACCGCCCGTCCGACAGTTACCTGCCCTTGGCGGGGCGTGTGCCGTCCTGGCGCACCATGTGGCTGCGCAACGTCCCTTCATGTCTGGTCGACCATCCGCACCGAGATCCGGATGACTCCCTCGTCATCCGCCGGCGGACTGTCCTGGCTGCACGCGGCCCGGGTCGCCGCGTCGGCGAACTTGCCCTGCAGAACCAGTTCCGGCCCCTCAGCGGCTTCGGTGTCCACCCACACCGCCGGGCGGTTCCCGCCGCCCGAGTTCGCGGCGCCGGGCAGGAGGCGTCCGACCGCCAGTCCGGCGGCATGGGGGCCGGCGAACCACAGCTGATCAGCGTCTCCGACAACACCGGCGGAATCCGCCTGCTCTCGAACATCGCCGAAGGCCACCCCCGCATCACGAAGTCGTGGGTCGACAGCGGCTACCGCACCAAGACCATCGACCACGGAGCCCGCCTCGGCATCGACGTCGAAGTCACCCGCCGCGACCCCGCCCAGAAGGGCTTCAAGGTGATCCCGCGACGCTGGGTCGTCGAGCGAACCTTCGGCTGGCTCATGCACCACCGCCGCCTCGCCCGCGACTACGAAACCCACCCACACCGCTCCGAAGCCATGATCAACATAGCCATGATCGACCTCATGAGCCGAAGACTCACCCGCGAATCAACCCACAACTGGCGCGACAGTTGACCGGCCGCAGAGTCGGGCTCCTGCGAATCACAGCAGGTAGGGCCACAGGCTAACGCTTGTCCGCTCCACACTGATCTCGACCAACGTTCCATCGACAGCAGTCGAAGGCGGCGGCTCGGCGAGGTCGAACAGGATGAGGGTTCCAGCTACTTGCAACACGGCTCCGCCATCACCCGTCAGGCTCAGCTGCCCCCGAAAGACGATCCGACCGTCCTCCTCCTCATCCACCCCGGGTGAATATGAAGTGGCCGGTCGAGTATTGACGCCCCAGGCCACGTCCTCTTCAACAGTCCACTCCACATGATGTTCGCGGCCCACCGCCGTCGGATCGCCGCACCAGAACGCCACAGCGGCACCCGCCTCCGAGCGCACCCGAACCGTCGCGCGCCCGTCGGCGACTTGCCCCACCGCTTCTACATGGACCAACACCCCGCAATCATCCACGGCAGCACTGCATTCCCAAACACCCTCGCCAGGACGAAACGCTCTTTCAGCTGCGCCGCGCGCACGGCGGCCCGCTCCGGGTCCTTGCCCAGGCCGTTCTTCTGGCCCTTGCGGCGGAGGTTGGCCATGTGCTGCCCGATGGGCACCATCGCCTCGCCCTCGCCCTCGCCCTCGCCCTCGTGTCGGCGTACACAGTTACGTCCTCAGCTTCGTACGGATGAATAGGGACAGTTGTTGGTGCGGTGAGGCGTGTTGCTCGGCACTCTGCTGCTTGTTGGTGAGGCAGTGGAGAGGAGTCTGGCGATGCTCTTGGACGCGGAGCGTTGGTTGGAACTGCGGCGCTTCCGGGGGCTGCTGGAGTCCGGGTCGCTGAGCTTGTCGGAGATCGCCCGGGAGACGGGGCTGGATCGCAAGACGGTCCGGAAGTACCTCTCGTCGCCGGGTCCGGCGACGCCGCCGCGGCGGTCGCCGAACGGGCGGTCCCGGGCGAGGGTGATCGACGAGTTCGCGCCGCTGGTCGATGCGATGCTGCGGGCCGAGGTCCTGATGAAAGCCGCGGTGATCCATGAACGTCTGGTGGCGGAGTACGGCTTCACCGGGAATTACCAGCGGGTCAAGCTCTACGTTCAGGAGGCCCGCCCCAGGGTCGCCGAGGACCTCGGGATCACGCCGAAGGAGCTGGCGGGCATGCATCGCCGGTTCGAGGTGATCCCCGGCGCCCAAGCTCAGGTGGACTGGGGCGGTGCGACACGAGGTCGCGCATATGAGTGAACTCGCAGAGTGGAGGCCGGTCATGCCGGTTGCGTAGTTCTCGGTCAGTGTTCGAGACCGATCTCCGCCCTGACGTGCGCTCTACGGGCCCTGCCCGCAGAGGGTGCGAAGCTCAGGGAAGACGCCCAAGGGCCCCCGATCCGTCAGGGGGAGCAACCGGGCAAGGAGAAGGCCGGACGGGCGAACGCGAGTGAACCCCCTGTGATGCCTCGTCATCCACAAGCCCGGGGAGACGGAAAGAACACCGGGCGATAGGACCTGGCCGCCGGAAGAGGCGGCGAGCGGCGACCGGAGCCTGCCCCGTCGGTCGCATGAACACCGCTGGTCCCGGGGTTTAGGGGGCGCCCTCCCCGGTCGCGTCTCGTATGCGCGGAACGTGGAAACCCCGTCGGGGTCCGGGCCATCTGGCTCGGTAGGCCGATCGCAAGAGGGGCGGAAGCCCCCGGCGGGACAGGATGCCCAAGAAGCGGATGCCGGCTGCCGAAAGGCAACGGGACTCGTGACGCCATGGCCGCCTCTCCAGGCGGCTGTCACGGGGAACGGCCGGATGCCGGTCCAGGCGACCTGGCCCGAAAGGGCGCTGACGTGGGCTGGTGAGCCTTTGAACGCCGAGGCCGAGTGCCTCTCGAACCGAGGGACATGTTGGACACCATTGCGGTGAACGGACCCGAGGACGTTCTCGACTGGGACGCCATTGCCTGGCGGACTCACGAGGAGAACGTAGTGAGGCTGCGGCGCAGGATCTTCAAGGCGACACGAGAAGAGGACTGGGCCCAGGTCCGGTCCTTGCAGAAACTGATGCTGAGGTCCTGGTCGAACACGCTGGTAAGCGTGCGGCAGGTCACTCAGCGCAACGCTGGGCGTCGGACGGCTGGGATCGACGGGGAGACAGCTTTGTCCCCTGAGGCCAGGGCGGCGGTCGCGATGCGGGTGCATCGCACGCGTTCGTCCTGGGACCCCATGCCCGTCCGTCGTGTGTACATTCCGAAGGCCAATGGCAAGCAGAGACCGCTCGGCATTCCCGTGATCTTGGACCGGTGTCATCAGGCACGGGTTCGCAGTGCACTGGAACCCGAGTGGGAAGCCCGGTTCGAGCCCCGTTCCTACGGGTTCCGCCCCGGGCGAAGCTGCGCTGACGCGATCGGTTCCCTGTTCTCCACCCTCAGCGGGCCACGCGCCCGCCGATTGTGGATTCTGGACGCTGATCTGTCAGCTGCGTTCGACAAGATCGGCCACGCTCGGCTGCTCGATTCGCTCGGTTCGTTCCCGGCCAGGGAACTAATCGAGCGGTGGTTGAAGGCCGGAGTGGTCGACAAAGGGCAGTTCATTCCGACCGAGGAGGGCTCTCCTCAAGGCGGTGTGATCAGTCCGTTGTTGATGAACGTGGCCCTCCATGGGCTGGAGGAGGCCGCAGGGGTCCGCTACCTCACCACCGGCACACACGCCGGGGATGTGGTGGCAGGCTCTCCGATCTTGGTGAGATACGCCGACGACATGGTCGCCTGCTGTCACTCCAGACAGCAGGCCGAGCAGGTCAAGGCACAGCTTGCGGAGTGGCTGGCGCCCCGGGGGCTGGTCTTCAACGAGGACAAGACGCGCATCGTCCACCTCGAAGAGGGCTTCAACTTCCTTGGGTTCAACGTCCGCCGCTATCGACGCGGCAAGCTGCTGATCAAGCCGAGCGCGGAGGCGGTCAGGCGCATCCGGAAGAGGCTCGCGGACGAGGTGCGCGCTCTGCGCGGCTTGAACGCGACGGCGGTCATCGCCAAGCTCAACCCGATCGTGCGGGGCTGGGCTGCCTACTACCGGGGGGTGGTGTCCAGCAGGATCTTCACGGCGCTGGATCACTACGTGTGGTGGCTCACCTACCGGTGGGCCAGACGCATGCACCCCAACAAGTCGAAGAAGTGGATCGTTCGACGCTACTTCGGCAGGTTCAACAAGTTCAGGAACGATCGGTGGGTGTTCGGAGATCGCGCCAATGTGCTCAACGACCGCGGTGAGATCCCGATTCTCCTCAAGTTCTCCTGGACGAACATCGTTCGGCACCAGCTGATCGCAGGCGGGGCGTCACCCGATGACCCCGACCTGACGGACTACTGGGTCAAGCGGCGACGGAAGGTCAAACCCCCGCTGGACAGCTACAACTTGCGCCTGCTCGCCAAGCAGGACGGCCGCTGTCCGCTCTGCAAGGAACACCTTCTCACCGCCGATCAGCCCCCGCAATCGCCCCAGGAATGGGAACGGTGGTGGCTGAACGTCGTCAAGAGAGCGATAGCCGCCGACTATCTCACTCACCACGGACGGCCTGACGCGCCGAGCACGGACCGAACACGCCTCGTGCACGCCTCCTGTCACCGCAGGCTTCGGCCTCGCAGCCGCAGGAGAACAGCAGTTGCTGCACTCTCGTGAAGCCCAAGGGGCTTGCTTGAGCCGAGGTGCGGGGAAACCCGCTCGCCCGGTTCTGAGGGGGCGGGGACGCAGCAATGCGTCCCCGCTACCCGACACGAGGGCAAGATCCTCGCGCATACGGGCATCGGGAAGGTCTATTCCTTCCACATGACCTTGTCGTACTCCCGTGATCCGTTCTGCTGTTTCACCACGAGCCAGGATCTGGAGACCTTCTTCGAGTGCCACCGACGGGCGTTCGCGCACTTCGGCGGGGTGCCGATGACGATGGTCTACGACCGCACCAAGACCGTCGTGCGCCGGCATGTCGCCCCTGGTGAGGCGGTGCCCCTGCATCCGGAAGCGGTCGGCTTCGCCGGGCACTACGACTTCGATATCGATGTGCTGGCCGCCTACCGGCCCACCGGCAAGGGCCGGGTCGAACGCCAGGTGCTGATCGTCCGCGACCACGTTCTCTCCGGGCGGGCCTTTTCCTCGACCGAGGAGATGGACGCCGCGTTCACGACCTGGGTGCCCCGGCGGCGGGCCCAGATTCACAAAACCCACCGTGAGGTGATCGGGCACCGGGCCGCCCGGGACCATGCAGCCCTCAAGACGCTGCCGCCGGTCCCGTATCTGGTGGCCGAACGGCACCTGCGGCCGGTCGGCAAGGACTGTCTGATCGCGTTCGGCGGCAACCTCTACTCGGTGCCCGCCCGCAAGGTCCGCCCTCGCCAGCTCGTCGAGATCCGGGCCACGAAATCGCAGGTCATGCTGCATTCCACGGTCCCCGACCCGGGCGGCGAAACACTGCTGGCCATGCACCCCAGGGCGGTCGGCCGCGGGGTCCGCGTGGTCGAGGAAACACACTGGGACGGGCTGCCCACCGGCAAGAACCGCCGAACGACCACCGGCGAAGGGCCCTGACCCCGGGGCTCGTTCCGGCCACGGCGGCAACAACGGCTCGATCAGCGCCCACAAATCATCGTCCACGATCCACGGTCGAGTACCCACACCCTCACGAACGGCCGAATCGTCACACCGGTTACGCCCCACCAGCACACTTCAACAAGATCGTGTTACGAGCTCTTATGGAGGAGACGACTACGGTCGCTGCACTCCTGCCTGCGGTGAACGGACCCGAGGACGCGACTCTCGACTGGCACAGCATAGACTGGGCCGAATGCGAGGAGAACGTACGGCGGTTGAGGCAGAGGATCTTCAAGGCAACGCGGGATGGGGACCTGAAGAAGGTCCGCAACTTGCAGAAGCTCATGCTGCGAAGCCGAAGCAACACGCTGGTCAGCGTGAAGCGGGTAACGCAGCAGAGCAGTGGTCGCAAGACCGCTGGCATTGACGGGGAGCGAGCTCTCACGCCTACGGCGCGGGGAAAGCTGGCGGCCGAGGTCCATCGGTCGTCCCAGCCCTGGAAGGCCAGGCCGGTCAAGCGAGTGTTTATTCCGAAGAGCAACGGAAAACAGCGGCCCCTTGGTATCCCGGTCATCCGTGACCGGGTTCTTCAAGCGCAGGTGAAGAACGCGCTTGAACCTGAGTGGGAAGCACGGTTCGAACCGAGGTCATACGGGTTCAGACCGGGTCGTAGCTGTCAGGACGCGGTATCCGCAATCTTCTGGACGTCTTGCGGTAGGCACGCAAAACGTCTGTGGGTTCTGGATGCGGACCTGTCAGCGGCGTTCGACCGCATCAACCACGACCACCTGATGGACTCTCTCGGACTCTTCCCCGCCAGGGAACTGGTCCGAGAATGGCTGAAGGCGGGCGTGATTGACCGCGGTCGGTTCGCACCAACTGAGGAGGGAACGCCGCAAGGCGGGGTAATCAGCCCTCTGCTGCTGAACGTTGCACTGCACGGATTAGAGCAGGCCGCGGGGTGTCAATATCGAGTGGTCCGAGAAGGGCGAGAGCCCAGCTCGGCACCGGGCACTCCAGTGCTGGTGAGGTACGCAGACGATTTCGTTGTGCTCTGTCACAGCGAAGTGGAAGTGCACCAGGTCAAGGATCGCCTGGAGGAATGGTTGCGGCCGAGGGGTCTTCGCTTCAACGAGGAGAAGACGCAAGTCGCCCATATTGAAAAGGGTTTCGACTTCCTCGGTTTCACCGTTCGTCGCATAGGCGGAAAACTGATCATCAAGCCGAGCAAGGCAGCCTGCAAGAGGCTTCGGGCACGACTAAGGGCCGAGGTTAAGTCCCTGCGCGGGACCAATGCTGAGGCTCTGTTGCGCAGGCTGGTCCCAATCGTCCGTGGCTGGGCCGCCTATTACCGAGGGGTGGCGTCCTCGACGACCTTCACGTCGTTGGACCACTACATGTGGCGGCTGACCTGGAAATGGGCCAGTCGTCGTCACCATAACAAGCCGGGGTACTGGGTTATGGAGCGGTACTTCGGACAGTTCCACCCGTCCCGGCGAGACCGGTGGGTATTCGGCGACCGCGATAGCGGAGCCTTCCTGCCAAAATTCGCCTGGACAGGCATCGTCCGTCACTCACTCGTCAAGGGCAGGGCGTCCCCGGACGACCCCGCGCTGAGCGAGTACTGGCACAAGCGCCGCCGGAGAAAAGCGCCACCGCCCATGGACAAGACCAGTCTTGCCCTGGCAGTGCGGCAGAGAGGGCTTTGTCCTCTCTGCAAGCAGGCGCTGATCGTCGGGGCCGAATACGAACCTGACAGCCCACGTGAGTGGATCAATTGGTTCGCGGCCTCGAAGAAAATGCTTCACAAGCATCACTTCACCTACCGACGAGACGGCGGCACAGACGAGCGGAACAATCTTCGCCTCGTGCACTCCGAATGCCACCGCCAGCATCACGCGGGCGACGGCAAACGGGCCACACAACCCTGCTGACCTGCGAAGCCCTCGGGGTTTACTTGAGCCGGATGCGCTTAATGGCGCACGTCCGGTTCTGAGGGGGCCGGATCACGGCAACGCGATCCGGCTACCCGACTCCAGCCCGACCTCGACCCGCGCAAGGTCAAAGACCTTGCCACCCTGTCCTTCGTCGAGGCCAAGGCCAACGCGGCCCTGCTCGGGCCGCCCGGGGTCGGCAAGACCCACATCGCGATCGCGCTGGCGGTCGCTGCCTGCCGGGCCGGTTACTCGATCTACTTCACCAGCCTCGACGACATGGTCCGCAACCTCAAAGCCGCTGAAGCGGCAGGACGATTGACCAGCAAACTCCGCTCCTACCTCCGGCCGAGCGTTCTCGTGGTGGACGAGGTCGGCTACCAGCCGCTCGAACGCGCCGAGGCGAACCTGGTCTTCCAGGTGATCTCCAAGCGCTACGAGAAAGGCTCGATCATCCTCACCTCGAACAAGACCTTCAGTGAATGGGGCCAGGTCTTCGGTGACGAAGTCCTCGCCACCGCGATCCTCGACCGCCTCCTGCACCACTGCGAAGTCGTCCCCATCAACGGCCCCAGCTACCGGCTCAAGAACCGCCTCAAGGCCATCGACCGCGAGACGGACGTGGCCTGACAGGTGGGGACGAAGAAAGGTACGGGACTGGGGACTTAAGTCCGTACGCCGACACATGCTCATCCGACGCTCGACGAGCCGCTACCGCTGGGACGGCCGCCCCACCACCCGACGCCTCAAGTGATCCATTTGCCGGTCGGTCTAACTGATCATTTCAGAATGAGATCGGTGTGTTGGCTTGGCAGTTGGGTGTTGTGTCGGCAGGATCTGCCGGGTGTCTGCTGATCTCGTGCCCGATGACCTGTGGGAACGCATAGCCCCGCTGCTGCCTCCTCGTCCGCCTCGGCGGCACCGGTATCCCGGGCGGCTGCCGGCCGATGACCGTGCTGCTCTGCGGGGCATCGTTTACGTGCTGCGCAAAAGTGTGAGCTGGCGGGACGTCCCTGCGGAGCAGGTGGGCTGCAGTGGGGTGACGGCCTGGCGGCGTCTGCGGGACTGGACCGAAGCCGGAGTCTGGCCCCGCCTCCACGAAGTCCTGCTGGCAGAACTGCGTAAAGAGGGCCTGCTGGAGATGGACGACGCTGCGATCGACGGCTCGCACGTCAGGGCCCTCAAGGGGGGGCTCACACCGGACCTTCGCCGGTCGACCGCGCACGCCCCGGCAGCAAACACCACATCATCGTCGACCGGCACGGAACCCCGCTCGCCGTTGCTCTGACCAGCGGCAACCGCCACGACGTCACCCAGCTCATGCCACTTCTGGACGCCATACCGCACATCCGCGGCCTGCGCGGCCGGCCCCGCCACCGGCCCCGGCGACTGTTCGCCGACCGTGGCTACGACTACGACAAGTACCGCCGCCTCGTCCGGGCTCGTGGGATCACACCGAAGATCGCCCGTCGCGGCACACCGCACGGCTCCGGCCTGGGCAGGACCCGCTGGGTCGTCGAGCGGACCTTCGCCTGGCTGCACCAGTTCAAACGCCTTCGGATCCGCTACGAGATACGCGCCGACCTCCATCTCGGTCTGCTCCAACTCGCCTGCAGCATCATCTGCTTGAGACGACTCCGAACCGCATTCTGAAACGATCAGTAAGCCTCTCCTTGACGCTCTCCCTGGCCCGGTCCTCGACCCGCTCCTCAACCGGGAAACACCGGCG